>JAYRKR010000127.1:0-6782 GCA_041905645.1 Luteimonas sp. | reverse complement strand
AAGAGCTCGCGGCTGAAGCCGCTCCCACAAGGATCGCGGCCTGCCGACTTCGGACCCGCATCGCTACACTCGCCCCATCCCACTTCCACGCGAGGCATCCCGATGCGCCCCACCCTGCTCGCCCTGCTCGTCGCCGCCACCGTCCTCGCGCCCGCCGCGGCCGCCGACGACGCCGCGCCCAGGCCGAAGACCACGCAGGAGCTGCTCGACGCCTCCAATCCCACCGACTGGCGCACGCTAGACCCCGCGAACACGCTCTACCTCGAGCTCGCCGCCGGCCGCGTCGTGATCGAGCTGGCGCCGGACTTCGCGCCGGCGCACGTCGGCAACATCCGCGCCCTCGCGCGCGAGGGCTACTGGAACGGCCTGAGCATCAACCGCTCGCAGGACAACTTCGTCGTGCAGTGGGGCGACCCGGCCGAGGAAGGCCAGCCGCGCAGGCCGCTGGGCAAGGCGAAGGCGCACCTGCCCGCCGAGTTCGAGCGCGATGCCGCCGGCCTCGATTTCCACGCGCTGCCCGACAAGGACGGCTGGGCGCCGGAAGTCGGCTTCGCCGACGGCTTCCCCGCCGCGCGCGACCCGGCCGAGGGCAAGGCCTGGCTGGCGCACTGCTACGGCGCGGTCGGCGCGGGGCGCGACGTCGCCGCCGATTCCAGCGACGGCAGCGAGCTGTACGTGGTCGACGGCCAGTCGCCGCGCCAGCTCGACCGCAACATCACCCTGGTCGGCCGCGTCGTGCAGGGCATGGAGCTGCTGAGCACGCTGCCGCGCGGCACCGGCCCGCTGGGCTTCTACGAGCAGGCCGCGCAGCGCGTGCCGATCAAGGCCATCCGCCTGGCCGCCGACGTGCCGGAAGCCGAGCGCACGCGGCTCCAGGTGCTGCGCACCGACACGCCGCTGTTCGACGCGGTCGTCGAGTCGCGCCGCAACCGCCGCGACGACTGGTACAAGCGCCCGGCCGGGCACATCGACCTGTGCAACGTCTCCATCCCCACCCGCGAGCCGCCTGCGCGCTGAAGGCGCCGCCCGGGATGCGGCCCGCCGGCCATCGCTTCGCGCAGGAAACGATGGCGGGCCGGAAGGCCGCCGCAGGGCTCAGGCGTCGCGGCGGCTGTCCTCGCCGCCCAGCATCTGGTGCTGGAACAGGCACATGCGGATCACGCTGCGGTAGCGGCCGTCGCTGAAGAACTCGTCGACCAGCACGCCCTCGCGCTGGAATCCCAGCGCTTCGTAGACATGGATCGCCGGCGCGTTCTCGACGTCGACCAGCAGGTAGACCTTGTAGAGGTTCAGCACCCGGAACGCGTAGCTGACCGCCAGCCGGGTGGCGGCCTTGGCGTAGCCGCGCCGCTGGAACTCGGGCGCGATCATCACCAGGAACTCGGCGCGGCGATGCAGGTGGTCGATCTCCACCAGCTCGACCAGCCCGATGCGCTCGTGCCCGCCGTCCTCGATGATGAAGCGGCGCTCGCTCTGGTCGTGGATGTGCTTGCCGTACAGC
Source organism: Luteimonas sp. (assembly GCA_041905645.1). Taxonomy (GTDB): domain Bacteria; phylum Pseudomonadota; class Gammaproteobacteria; order Xanthomonadales; family Xanthomonadaceae; genus Luteimonas. Next base: position 5,281 of record JAYRKR010000127.1, on the reverse strand, counting down.
TGCTCCAGCTCGACGAACGATTCGTACGGCTCCTCGAACCAGTAGCCCATCACGCTGCGGTTGTTGTTGAGCACGTGGACGAAGTGCAAGTCGCCGCGCTCGAGCGGGCGCAGGGTGACGCTGGGGGCGGCGTCCGGGCGGTCCATGCGCGCACGTTATCCGATCGCGGTGCAGGTTGCGTGACACCACCGGCCCCGGGGCACGCCCCACGCCGCGGGCGCGGCCGGTTGCCGGCCATTGCCGTCACGCATGTTTAGCTTCCGCCCCGCTAGCCTGCGCGCACCCCACCCCGCGAGGATCCGAGATGGCCCTGCTCCGCATACGCCTGACCGGCAGCGACGATACGGCGCGTGCGGTCATGAACCTGCTGCAGAGCCTGGACGGCATCGAGCACGTCGAGGAGATCGGCGACCTGATGTCGCACATGGACGACGCGGATTCGAGCTCGGCCGGCCTGAGCGACGTCGAGGGCCCGCAGCTGCACGAGATCGAGATTGACGTGCCCAACGAGTCCACCGGACGCAAGGTGCGCGATGCGGTCGAGACGCTGGCCTTCGACCTGGAGGCGCTGGTGGAGTTCGAGGACGACGAGGACGAGTAGGCCCGATACGCGGAAGCCGCGAACCCGCCCGGACCCATGTGTGCGAAGCCCTCGATCCGGCGCAATCGGCGGACGCGCCTTGTTCTTGCGGCCATCCTTTGGCCGCCATCCCTTGCCGCCATCCGTTTGCCGCCACCCCTTTGCCGTCACGCCTTTGCCGTCATCCCCGCGAAGGCGGGGATCCAGGGACTTTTGCGGCGAAGCCATCCTCCTTGCCGGGACAAGGGCCAACGTCACTGGATCCCCGCCTTCGCGGGGATGACGGCGATGGGTGGGTGGCGGTAGTCTCCGGCGAAAGCCGCCTACCGGCCGTCGTACACGCCTTCCAGCGCCGCCACGTACCGCGCGACCGACCGCTCCAGCGCCGCGCGCGCGTCGCGCTCGATGCACCGGCCCCACCAGGCGCCGTGGATGGCATCGAACGCGAACGGCGCCACCGCCGCGGCGATGGCGCGCACCGCGCGCGCCGACAGCGGGATGTAGTTCGGGAAGCTGCGCATGAAGCCGACGTGGCGCCTGTCCATCGCCACCTGGAGGATGTCTCCCGTCAGCAGCGCGCCGCGGCCTTCCGACAGGTGCGGCACGTGCGCCACGGTGCCGCCGGCGAAGTGCCCGCCGCAGCGCACCAGCGTCATGCCGTCCCACAGCGGCCGCACTTCGCCTTCCCAGTGCTCGATCGCCGGCGCATCGCGCATCACCCACTCGCGATCGGCCGCGTGCAGCAGGATCGGCACGTCGCCGAACGCCCGGCTCCATTCGACCATGCCCGAGTAGTAGTGCGGGTGCGAGATCGCGATCGCGCGGACGCCGCCGGCCGCGCGCACGCGCGCGACCGTGTCGTCGTCGACCAGCGCGATGCAGTCCCACAGCAGGTTGCCGCCCGGCGATCGCACGAGCAGGGCGCGCTCGTTGATCGCGAACGCCGGCTCGGTGCCGATGCCGAGCAGGCCGTCGGCCTCCGGCTCGATCCGGTTGCGGTGGTCGCGCCGCAGCGCTTCGAGCGTGGTCCAGCGCTGCCCGCCGCGGCCGACGTACTGGCGCTCGTCCTCGCAGACCGGGCAGCGCGCCGGCTCGCGTTCGCCGCCGGCGAACTGGGTGCCGCAGGTCACGCAGACGAAACAGGTCATCCCGGCCCGGCCTCCGATGCAGGAGCCGGAAAAATAGCAGCCCCGCGCCGTCGCCGCGGGGGCGGCGCGCACGCTTCGTTCAGGCCGCTCCGCGCAGCCTCGCCAGCGCACGCACGGGGAACGTGCCCACGCCGCGGAACTTCGGCGGGACCGCGCTGAAGTCGAAGCCCTCGTCCGGCAGCGCGGCGAGGTTGCACAGGTGCTCGACCACCAGGATGCCCGCGCCTAGCAGGATCGAATGCGCCGGCCGGGCGCGGCCGCGGGTGTCGTCGATGTTCATCGAGTCGATCCCGACCAGCGCGACGCCGCAGTCGCGCAGCCAGGCCGCGGCGTCCCCGGTCAGGAACGGATGCCCGTCGGCGTACGCCGGCGTGGCCCAGTGCGCGTCCCAGCCGGTGTGCACCAGCACCGCGCGACCGCGCAGCTCGAGGCCGCGGAAGAACGAGGCGTCGATCGCGCCGCCGTTGCCGTGGCCGGCGCGCACGACGATGCCGTCGAGGTCGGCGCAGGCCTCCGGCGCGACCTGCGACAGGTCCGCGCCGTCGGCATAGCGGTGGAAGGGGCAGTCGATGTAGGTGCCGGTGTTCGCGACCATTTCGATCGAGGCGATCTGGAACTCGGTGCCCGCCTCGTAGTGCGCGCGCGACTGCTCGCGGCTCAGGTAGTCGCACACGTGCACCGCCGGCAGGCCGGGGTAGGTGACCAGCCCGTCCTCGATGACGTGGCTCAGGTCGACGTGGCCGCGCGCGGCGCCGCGGCGGTCGCGCGCATGCGCATCGCCGGCGGCGCCGCGCCTGTGCGGCTCGGCGACGACGCGCTTGTTCAGGATCCGCGCCGGGCCGACCATCAGCAGGCGCAGGTCGCGCACCACGTGGTCGACCAGCGCCGCGTCGTCGATGTCGTCGCCGTCGATGTCGAGCCGGAAGTCGTGGCCGCGCAGGCCGCCGCCGTTGGTGAATTCGATCTCGAAGTCGAAGACCACCCTGTACCCGGCCTCAGCCATCGCGCGCCTGCTCCGGATTGAAGCCCAGCAGCCGCAACCCGGTCTCCGTGCGCGGCCGGTGCGAGGAGCCGGGCAGGAAATGCAGCCAGCTGCCTGCCGGGAAGCGCCGGTCGCCTTCGATCATCTCGCCCTCGATCACGTACACGTCCTCGCCGGCCGGATGCTCGTCGACGCGGGGCCATTCGCTGCCGGGCGCCATCTCGACGACCCAGGCGCGCACGCCGCGCGCCGCGGGAAGGTCGCGACGGAAGCAGCCCGGGCCGACCTCGATCCGCGGGACCTCGTCGACGCGCAGCGGCAGCACGTCGCCGGCGATGCCGGTCATCGCTCGTTTCCTCCCGCGGCCGCCCGGCGCTGGCTGACCGCCACGCTGCCCAGGATCGTCGCGCCGGCGACCGCCATCGGCCAGGTCAGCGGCTCGCCCAGCAGCAGCCACGCCCACGCCACGCCGAACAGCGGCACCAGGTAGGTCACCGTGGACGCGCGGCTGGCGCCGATGCGCGCGATCAGCCGGTAGTACATGACGAAGGCGACGCCGGTGCACAGCACGCCCAGCGCGCCCGCCGACAGCCACGACCGCATCGGGACCGCCTGCGCCGGCCAGTCCGCCAGCGCGAACGGCAGCACCAGCAGCGCCGAGGCGGACAGGGTCGCGGCCGCCACCGCCGCCGGCGGCAGGCCGGTGAGGTGCCGGCGCACCAGGTTGATGCCGATGCCGTAGAGGAAGGCCGCGCTCGCGCCGGCCACCACCGCCCAGCCGACGCTGGCGCCGGCGACCTTGCTGCTGGCCAGCACCACGACACCGGCGAACCCGGCCAGCAGCGCCAGCGAGCGTCGCATCCCGATCCTCTCGCCGAAGAAGAGGAAGCCCACCAGCGCGGTGAACAGCACCGTCATCGCGTTGGCGATCGCGCCGATGCCCGCGGGCGCGCGCTGCGCGGCCCATGCGAACAGCACGAAGGGCACCGCCGAATTGATCGCGCCGATCAGCGCCAGCTTCGGCCACAGCGCGAGCGGGAAGCGTGTCCACGCGCGCCACAGGAACGGCAGCAGCACCAGCGCGCCCAGCGCCAGCCGCACCTCGACCAGCGGCACCGCGCCGAAGTCGTTCGCGGCCACCCGCATGAACAGGAACGAGGCTCCCCAGATCGCGCCCAGCACGGTCAGCTCCAGCGGGGTCGCCCAGTCGCGCGACGACGTTCGCGGCAGCGCCGCCGCGGGTCCGGAGGTGCATTCGACAGTGGCCATGCCTGCAATCCTGTGGGGGACTCCCGGTCATTCTCCTGACCGCTCCGGGCCCCGCAAGCGCATACTTTTCGTTCAAGCCACAAATCTGGCTCGTGTCTCGGAGAGCATTCCGCATGCACCTGCGCCCCGCCCTGCTGCCGGCCCTAGGCGTGTTCGCCGCCGCCGCCCGCCACCAGAACTTCGCCCACGCCGCGGAGGAACTGCACCTGACCGCCAGCGCGGTCAGCCACCACGTGCGCAGGCTCGAGGCCAGCCTGGGCGTGGCCCTGTTCCAGCGCCACGCGCGCGGCGTCGCCCTGACCGGCGAAGGCCGACTGCTGGCCGACGCCGCGGCCGCCGCGGTCTCCGACCTCGAAGCGGTCGCGCAGTCGCTGGGCAAGCCGCGTGACGCCCACCGCCTGCGCATCAACACCCTGCACTCGCTGACCTACTGCTGGCTGCTGCCGCGGCTGCCGCGCTTCCTCTCCGCGCATCCGGGCATCCGCGTCAGCATCGACACCGAGATCGCGCTGACCCGCTTCGAGGACGGCGGCGCGGACCTCGCGATCCGCCATGGCCCCGGCCACTGGCCCGGCCTCAAGGCGCACCACCTGATGGACGACGAGCTGTTCCCGGTGGCCTCGCCCGCCCTGCCGGGCATCGACGCCATCCGCGAGCCGGCGCAGATCGCGACGCTGCCGCTGCTGTCCGACCAGGCCCTGCAGGGCTGGCACGACTGGTTCCGCGCCGCCGGCCTGCGCGGGCTGCGGCTGCCGGACATGCACATGTTCACCGACAGCACCGACGTCATGCGCGCGGCGGTGTACGGCATCGGCGCGGGCCTGGCGCGCCGCCACATCGCGACGCCCTACCTGCAGCGCTACGAGCTGCAGCGGCTGCCGGGCCCGGCGCTGAAGACGCGCTTCGCCTACTACGCCGTGCATCCCGCGCACCGGCGTCCCGGCGCGCATGTGGCCGCCTTCATCGAATGGCTGCGGCAGGAGGCGCAGGACGAGTCGACGCCCCTTCCGGCGCTTCCTTGAGCAGGTCCGGAGTCCGCTGCAGCTCGCCTTGTGGGAGCGACGGGCGTGGCGACTGCATTCCCGGCACCGGGCGGCGTCACGGCTTCCGTCGCTCCCACAAGAGCGTGGATGGCCCAGGACCGGGCCGCGCCGCGATTCAAGGCACCTGCTCGGGTGCGGCCACGATTGTGGACTCAAGCTGTTTCAGCGCCGCGTCGCTGGCGCTTCCTTGGCCCCGGGCTTCGTGGTGGCCGTAGCCTGTGGGAGCGACGGGAGTCGCGACAGGGCTCCCAACACAGGG
>JAYRKR010000009.1:0-63815 GCA_041905645.1 Luteimonas sp. | reverse complement strand
CGTCGGCGCCGCGCGCGTTGCCCTCGCTGCGGCGGAAGTAGGGCAGCACGCCGGCCCAGTCCCAGCCTGTCGCGCCCCGCGCGGCCCAGTCGTCGTAGTCCTGCGGGACGCCGCGGATGTAGCACATGGCGTTGATCGAGCTCGACCCGCCCAGCACCTTGCCGCGCGGCCACCACAGCCTGCGGCCGTCGAGGTTCGGCTCCGGCGCGGTGTCGTAGTCCCAGTTCACGCCCTTCTGGCCGACCAGCTTCGCCAGGCCCGCGGGCATGTGGATGAAGGGATGCCAGTCGCGCGGGCCGGCCTCGAGCAGCAGCACGCGCGTGCCGGGGTCTTCGGAAAGGCGGTTGGCGAGCACGCAGCCCGCGGAGCCGGCGCCGACGACGATGTAGTCGAAGGCATGGGCCGCGGTCGTCCGGGATCGGGTCATCGGGGCACGGTAGGGAGTGGGGCTAGAGCATATGCTCCGCGCGGTGGCGGCGCCGGCCGGCATCGGCTAACGTGCGCCCAACCGGCGCCCGCCGGCGGCATGGAACCACGATGGGCAAGCTCGACGGCGCGGTCGCGGCCGACCGGATCAGGAGCGGCGAGTGGCGCGCGGTCGCGCTCTCGTTCGTCTATTTCTTCTGCGTGCTGGCCGCGTACTACGTGATGCGGCCGGTGCGCGAGCAGCTCTCGGCGGCGGTCGGCTCGACCCAGCTGCCGTGGTTCTTCGCCGCCACCTTCGTCGCCACGCTGCTGCTCACGCCGGTGTTCGCCTGGCTGGTCTCGCGCTGGCCGCGGCGGGTCGTGGTGCCGCTGGTGTACCTGTTCTTCATCGCCTGCCTGCTGGCGTTCGTGCCGCTGTTCACCAGCCAGGGGCTGCTCAGCCCGCGCGCGCTGGGGACGGTGTTCTTCGTCTGGGTGAGCGTGTTCAACCTGTTCGTGGTGTCGGTGTTCTGGAGCTTCATGGCCGACATCTGGGACGACGCGCAGGCGCGGCGGCTGTTCCCGGTCATCGGGCTGGGCGGCACCGCCGGCGCGATCGCCGGGCCGGTGCTGACCCGGGAGCTGGTCGGCGTGATCGGCGTGGCGCCGCTGCTGGTGGTGTCGGCGCTGCTGCTCGGTGGCGCGCTGGCCTGCGTGCTGGTGCTGGGGCGCTGGGCGCGCGAGCACGGCAGCCGCCGCCACGACGCGCGCCACGAGGCCGCGGTCGGCGGCGGCATGTTCGACGGGCTGAAACAGGTGTTCGCCACGCCCTTCATCCGCAACATGGCGCTGCTGATGCTGCTGGGCGATGCGATCGGCACGGTCGCGTACGCGCTGATCACCGACTATTCCGGCGCCACCTTCCACGACGCCGTCGCGCGCACCCGCTTCGCGGCCAACGTCGACCTGGTCACCAACACCGTGCAGGTCGTCACCCAGCTGACCCTGACCCGCTGGCTGCTGGTGCGGCACGGTGCCGGCGCGGTGTTCCTCACCCGCGCCGCGGTGGGCATCGCGGCCTGCGTCGCGATGGCGATGGCGGCCGATCCCTATGCGCCGGTGGTGCTCGGCCTGCCGTGGGTGGCGCTGATGCTGGTGCTGACCCGTTCGCTGGCCTACGGCATGGACCAGCCGGCGCGCGAGAGCCTGTTCACCCTGGTGCCGCGCGACTGGCGCTACAAGGGCAAGAACGCGGTCGACACCGCGGTCTGGCGCGCCGGCGACGTGGTCGTGGCCGGCGCGCTCAACGGCCTGCGCGCGCTGGGCGCGAGCACCGCGGCCTTCGGCTGGATCGGCGCCGCGGCGCTGGCGCTGGGAGGCACCATCGGCTGGCGGCTGGCGCGCGGGGTCGAGCGTCCGGCGGCGGCGCGGCCGTCCATCGCCGATGCCTGAGATGATGATCACCCCGCGCCGCTGACGCCGTGCGGGCAAGGAGGAGACCGTGTCGCCGATCGCCATCGCGCTGATCCTGCTGGTCGCGCTGCTGCACCTGTGGTTCCTGGTGCTGGAGATGTTCCTGTGGACGCGCCCGCTGGGGCTGAAGGTGTTCCGCAACACGCCGGAGAAGGCCGCGACCACGCGCGTGCTCGCGGCCAACCAGGGGCTTTACAACGGCTTCCTCGCCGCGGGGCTGGCCTGGTCGGTGGCGACCTCGCAGCGCGACGTCGCGCTGTTCTTCCTGGGCTGCGTGGTGGTGGCCGGGCTCTACGGCGCGGCGACGGTGAGCCGACGGATCTTCCACGTGCAGGCGCTGCCGGCGCTGGCGGCGATCGCGGCGGTGCTCATGTCCGGCTGGTAGCGCGACGCCGCGTTCGTGGGAGCGACGGAAGTCGCGACGCTTCTCCGGGCATCCGGCGCATTTCAGGTTTCGCCGGCATCCCCACCAGTCGCGACTTCCGTCGCTCCTACATCAGGGTGCATCCGTCGCGACTTCCGTTGCGCCCACACCGGGGCGCATCCGTCGGCGATGCGCTTCCGGCGCGCGGCGAAGCGCGCCTGGTCTCGGCCTACGACGGCTGCCGATGCCGTGGAGCAACCCACATCGTGATGCGGGCGCGGAACACCGTTTCGCCGGCAGGGTCGGTGACGTCCACCGCGACCGGGAGCTCGTAGCCCGCATCGGCTGCGACGGCCGCGCCCACCGGCACGGCGACCGCGCGCATCGTGCCGACCGCCTTGCGCAGGTACTCGACGGCCATGCCCTTGGGGATCCAGCGCATCGACGGCGGCAGGCTGGCATCGATCATCAGCCCGCCGGCGAGCTCGGCCAGGTTGCACAGGGCGATCGCGTGCACCGTGCCGATGTGGTTGGTGACGCTGCGGCGATGGCGCAGGCTGGCGATGCAGCGGCCGGGCTCCAATGCTCCGATCCTCGGCGCGATGCTGGCGAAGTAGGGCGCCTTCAGGCAGACCGCGCGCGAGAACAGCCAGCGGCCGGCGGGCCAGCGGGCGATGCGGCGGTAGAGGGAAAGCGTCGAGGCGGACATGCGTCGTTTGGTCTGGGTGCTTCTTGGGCGGCGTTTCGTTCGTCATTCCCGCGAAGGCGGGAATCCATGCTTCATCGCAGGGCAGCAGGAACGCGGGGCCGGCGATGTCCGGCCCTTGCCTGCCGCCTTGCCTGGCTTCCTGCCGCCGGCGGGCGCGGGGAGCATGGAAAACAAGGTCCCTGGATCCCCGCCTTCGCGGGGATGACGGCTGCCGATTCATCGTGCCTGCGGGGATGACGGCAGCCGGTTCATGGCGCCGGCCGCGGGCCGTGCGGGGTCCGGCCAAGTGCCGCGATGCCGGCCTGGACCTGCGTCATGCGGCCTCGCGCGACGAGTCCGGCTTCTTCCCGTCGTAGTACGACGCCGCGCGCAGCTCGTGGCTGTCGAAGTCGTCGACCATGATGGTGTCCAGCGTCAGCGCGCGCAGCTCCTCGAGCTGGGCGCGCTCCTCGGCGGTGATCCAGCCTTCGCGCACGCCCTCGTCGAGCTGCGAGGCGAAGTCCAGCGCCTCGATGTCGCTGGTCTTGAGCGCCTTGAGGAACTTGCGCTCCACCGGTTCGGCGAGGATCGCCTTGGCCAGGTAGCCGTTGATGCGGCCCGCGGGGTTGTGCTCGCCCGGCGTGGTGAACACGCCGGCGGCGAGGCGGTCGCGGGCCTCGTTGGGCGCCATCAGCAGCGCCGCGGTGCGGTGGCCGAGGCGGTCGCTCGGCGCCTGCGCGCGGCGGCCCCAGGGGAACACCAGCATCCACAGCAGCCAGCCCACCGGGCGGATCGGGTAGTTGCGCAGCGCCGCCGACAGCGCCAGCTCGATCCGGTGGACCGAGTCGTGGAAGGCCCACGCCAGCAGCGGCTGGTCGCTGGCCGGATGGCCTTCGTCCTGGTAGCGCTTGAGCATCGCGCTGGCGAGGTACAGGTGGCTGAGGACGTCGCCCAGGCGCCCGGAGAGCGACTCCTTGAACTTGAGCTTGCCGCCGAGCAGCAGCATCGACGCGTCGGCGATCAGCGCGAGGTTGGCCGAGTAGCGGTCGAGCTTGCGGAAGAAGCGGCGGGTGTAGTCGTCGCCGGGCGCCTTGCCGAGCTTCGCGGCGGTCAGGCCGAACCACAGCGAGCGCACCGCGTTGGAGATCGCGAAGCCGATGTGGCCGAACAGGTTGCGGTCGAACTCGTCCAGGCCGGCCTTCGCGTCGGGGTTCTGCGCCGCCTTCATCTCCTTGAGCACCCACGGATGGCACAGGATCGCGCCCTGGCCGAAGATCAGCAGGCTGCGGGTCATGATGTTGGCGCCCTCGACCGTGATCATGATCGGCGCCGCCTGCCAGTTGCGGCCGGCGAAGTTGCGCGGCCCGAGGATGATGCCCTTGCCGCCGAGCACGTCCATCACGTCGGCCGCCACCTCGCGGCCCAGGGTCGTGCAGTGGTACTTGGCGATCGCCGAGGGCACCGCCGGCTTCTCGCCGCGGTCGACCGCCTGCGCGGTGGCCTGCGACAGCGCGCTGATCGCGTAGGCCTTGCCGGCGATCCGCGCCAGCGCCTCCTCGACGCCCTCGAAGCGCCCGACCGACAGGCCGAACTGCTTGCGGATGCGCGCGTAGGCGCCGGTGGCGATCGCGCCCATCTTGGCGCCGCCGCTGGCGGTGGAGGGCAGGGTGATCGAGCGCCCGACCGAAAGCTGCTCGTTGAGCATCTGCCAGCCCTTGCCGACGTAGTCCTCGCCGCCCAGCAGCTGCGACAGCGGGATGAACACCTCGCGGCCGTGGATCGGGCCGTTCTGGAACGGCGAATTGAGCGGGAAGTGGCGGCGGCCGATCTCCACCCCCGGGGTGCCGCGCGGCACCAGCGCGATGGTGATGCCGATGTCGCGGGTGTCGCCGATCAGCTGGTCGGGGTCGTAGAGGCGGAAGGCCAGGCCGATGAGCGTCGCCACCGGGGCCAGGGTGATGTAGCGCTTGTCGAAGGTAAGCCGGACGCCCAGCACCTGCGCGCCGTTCCATTCACCCTTGCAGACGATGCCGTAATCGGGGATCGACGTGGCGTCGGAGCCGGCGAACGGCCCGGTCAGGCCGAAGCACGGCACCTCGAGGCCGGCGGCCAGGCGCGGCAGGTAATGGTCCTTCTGCTCCTGCGTGCCGTAGTGCACCAGCAGCTCGCCCGGGCCGAGCGAGTTGGGCACGCCGACGGTCGAGCTGACCACGCTCGACATCGAGGCGATCTTCTGGATCACCTTGTGGTGCGCCAGCGCCGAGAACCCCAGACCGCCGTATTCCTTCGGGATGATCATGCCGAAGAACCTGTTCTGCTTGATGAAGTCCCACAGCTCCGGCGGCAGGTCGGCGTGGACGTGGGTGATCGCCCAGTCGTCGATGCGCTTGCACAGCTCCTCGACCGGGCCGTCGAGGAAGGCCTGCTCCTCGTCGGTGAGCTTCGGTGCCGGCTGCGACAGCAACTGGTCCCAGTCGGGGTCACCGGAGAACAGCTCGCCCTCGAAGCCGACCGAGCCGGACTCCAGCGCGATGCGTTCGGTCTGCGACAGCGGCGGCAGGATCCTGCGGTAGAACCCGAGCAGCGGCGCGGTGACCAGCGGCTTGCGGATGCCGGGGATCAGCAGCGGCACCGCCACCAGCGCCAGCAGCGCGGCGGCGATGCCGGCGGCGAGGTGGCTGGCGCCGAGCAGCCAGCCGGCCACCAGCAGCGTCGCCGTGATCGCGGCCCACGAGGCCAGGCGCAGGCGATGGTAGGCGGCGAAGGCCGCGGCCACGAGGAAGGCGAGGAAGGGAAGCGCGATGCTCATCTGCTGACTCCGGCGAACCGCATGAACGGGAGGCTAGTACGCGCGGCGTCAGTGCTGCGCGACCGACGATTACCATACGGACAAGTATGGATTCGACGCCCAAGCGTGTCAACGCGCCCGCAGGTCAACACAGCGTCGCATCCGGCGTCGCCAATACGATACGTTTCCGGGCGGTGGCGTATGGATATACACTCCCACCATGACCTCGACCGATACGGCACCGGCTACCGACAGGCCGGAACGCAAAGGGCGGCTGAGCGCCGACGACTGGGCCCAGGCCGCGCTCGACCTGATCGCCGAGCAGGGGGTGGCCGCGGTGGCGGTGGAACCGCTGGCGCGCCGGCTCGGCGTGACCAAGGGCAGCTTCTACTGGCATTTCCCGTCGCGCGACGCGCTGCTGCAGGCGGCGCTCGAGCGCTGGGAAAGCTTCGAGCGGGAGGCCGTGTTCGGCACGCTGGAAGCGATCCCGGACCCGCGCGAGCGCCTGCGCAACCTGTTCCAGCTGGTCGCCCACGAGGCGACCTCGCACGTCATCTACAGCGCGCTGCTCAAGGCGCTCGACCATCCGACCGTGCAGCCGGTGATGGAGCGCGTCTCGCAGCGCCGGCTCGAGTACCTGACCGCGTCCTTCCGCCAGGCCGGCCTGGGCCGCAGCGACGCCCAGCACCGTGCGCGGCTGGCGTATGCGGCCTACGTCGGTTTCCTGCAGCTGCAGCTGCAGCTGCAGCAGTCGCGCCCGCCGCGCGAGGAGTTCGAAGCCTACGTCGAACACATGATGGCGACGCTGATCCCGCCCAACCAACGGCATGAGGCCAACTGATGAACGCGATGCCACTTCCTCCTTCTCCTTCCAGTTCGCTGCAGGCGCTGAACGACTGGGTCGCAGAAGTCGCCGCGCTCACCCGGCCCGACCGGGTGCACTGGTGCGACGGCAGCGACGCCGAGTTCGACGCCCTGGTCGCGCGGATGCAGGCCGACGGCACCCTGTTGCCGCTGAACCCGGAAACCCATCCGGGCAGCTGGCTGCACCGCTCGCACCCGGACGACGTGGCGCGGGTGGAGCACCTGACGTTCGTCTGCCACGAGAAGGAGGAGGACGCCGGCCCCAACAACCACTGGATGGCGCCGGCCGAGGCGCACGCGAAGGTCGACGCCCTGTTCGACGGCTGCATGCGCGGACGCACGATGTACGTGGTCCCGTACTGCATGGGGCCGATCGAGTCGGGGCTGTCGCGCTGCGGGGTGGAGATCACCGACTCGCCGTACGTGGTCGCCAACATGCGGCTGATGACGCGCATGGGCGCCGCCGCGCTGGCGCGGATCGAGCGCGAGGGAACGTTCGTGCGCGGCCTGCACTCGACCGGCGAGCTCGACCCGCAGCGCCGCTACATCATGCATTTCCCCGAGGAGCTGAGCATCAAGTCCTACGGCTCCGGCTACGGCGGCAACGCGCTGCTGGGCAAGAAGTGCCATGCGCTGCGGATCGCCTCGCACCAGGCGCGCAGCGAGGGCTGGCTGGCCGAGCACATGCTGATCGTCGGCATCGAGAACCCGCAGGGCGAGACCCACTACGTCGCCGCGGCCTTCCCCAGCGCCTGCGGCAAGACCAACCTGTCGATGCTGATCCCGCCCGACGCCTACCGCGAGAAGGGCTGGAAGGTCTGGACGGTGGGCGACGACATCTGCTGGATGCGCCCGGGCGCGGACGGCCGCCTGTACGCGATCAACCCGGAAGCCGGCTACTTCGGCGTCGCGCCGGGCACCTCGCGCAAGTCGAACCCGAACGCGCTGGCCTCGATCCAGCACGACACCATCTTCACCAACGTCGCGGTCACCGACGACGGCCAGCCGTGGTGGGAAGGCCTCGACGACCGCGTGCCGGCCAAGGACTGGCAGGGGCGCGACCACGTCCCCGGCAACGGGCCGGCCGCGCATCCCAACTCGCGCTTCACCGTCAGCGCGAAGCAGTGCCCGTCCTATTCGCCGCAGGCCGAGGCCGCGCAGGGCGTGCCGATCTCGGCGATCGTGTTCGGCGGCCGCCGTGCCTCGCTGGTGCCGCTGGTGTTCGAGGCGCGCGACTGGACCCACGGCGTGCTGGTCGGCGCCTCGATGGGCTCGGAGACCACCGCCGCGGCGACCGGCCAGGTCGGGGTGATGCGTCGCGACCCGATGGCGATGAAGCCGTTCTGCGGCTACAACTTCGCCGACTACTTCGGCCACTGGCTCTCGTTCGACAAGCCGGGCGCGAAGCTGCCGAAGGTCTTCCACGTCAACTGGTTCCGCAAGGGCGACGACGGGAAATTCCTGTGGCCGGGCTTCGGCGACAACCTGCGCGTGCTCGAATGGATGATCGGCCGGGTCAAGGGCGGGGCCGGCGCGGTCGACACCCCGATCGGCGCCTTGCCGCGGGCCGAGGACCTGGACCTCGACGGCGTCGAGCTGTCGGACGAGGCGCGCGCGAAGCTGTTCGGCTTCGACCGCGGCGATTGGCGGCGCGAGTTCGACGGCATCGGGGAGTTCCTCGAGGGCTTCGGCCCGCGCATCCCCGACGCGCTGCTGCGCGAACGGGCGCGGATCGCGGCCGAACTCGATGGTTGAAGACATGCGCCAGGCGTCCCGCTGGCGGCGAACGCCGCTGCGTCCGCGTGCCGGCCACCGCGTGATGACGGCAGGGCACGCGGCTTGGCCAGCATGAAACGCGGCGCCGCGCCTTCGCTTCCGCCACAAGCACAGCCGCTGTTCGCACAGGCGATGGCGCTGGCTGCGCACGGCGACCTGTCGCGCGCCAGCGAGGCCATGGCGCGCGCGCGGGCGCTTGCACCGGATTCGGTGGAACTGGCGACGCTGGCTTCGGTGGTGGCACTCCAGCTGGGGCGCTATCGCGAGGCTCGCGCGCTCGCGCTCCAGGCCGCTTCGCTGCGCGTGCAGCCGGACGACCTGCTGCGGATCGCACGGTTGCTGCGCCGGTTCGAGGAGCCAGAAGCGCTGGAACGGACGTTCCTTGCCACCGACTGGCGTCGCCTGGATTCGGCCCCTGCACTGGCCGAACTCGCTCAGCTGCTTGGCTTCAGCGGCCTCTACGAACCTGCATTCGAGTGCCTTTCGCACGCCGAGTCGCTCGATTCCGCCTCGCCCGACGTGCACTATCTACGAGGGCTGTTCGAGATGTTCTCGGGCAACATGGCGGCGTCACGCGAGTCGGCGCGGCGCGCGGTCGAGCTCGAACCACGGATGGCCAATGCCCACATCCTGCTATCCATGCAGGACGATGGCCGAACTGCCGAGAAGCACATCGAACAGATGCAGATGGCAATGCACGCCGTGCAGCCCGGTTCCGAGGCGCGCGCCTGCTTCGATTATGCAATGCATCACAGCTTCCATGCGCTCGGCCGTCATGAGGAGGCTTGGCGATCGCTCGCGCATGGGCACAGCACGATGCGACGGATGCAGCGCTATAGCCGGCACGAGCAGCATGCCGTAGCCACTGCGCTCGAACGCATGGCGCTGCCAGCCTTCACGCCCGCGCCGGAACGAGAAGGTCAGACCGGGTTGATCTTCATCGTTGGCATGTTCCGTTCGGGCACCACGCTGCTCGAGAGGGTGCTCGCAGGCCACCCACAAGTGACGGACGGCGGGGAGACATCGCAGCTGAGCGCCTGCATGCGAGACGCCACCGATTACGACGGCGGCGAACCCATATCGTTGGGAATCGTCACGCGGGCCCCGCATGCGGACTTCGCCAATGTGCGCGCTCGAATGCAGCGCTTCGCCCACTGGCGCGGGAAGGGCAGGCGCTGGCTGACCGAGAAGTTGCCTTCCAACTTCCTCAACATCGGCTTCATCCTGCACGCGCTGCCGGAAGCGCGGATCGTGCACATGCAGCGCGATCCCATCGATACCTGCTTTTCCAATCTACGGACCCTGTTTCGCGGCGGTGCACCCTACGCCTGCGATCAAGGGGACCTGGCCGACTATTACCTGCAGTATCGGCGATTGATGGCTCACTGGAATGCGGTCGCGCCAGGGAGAATCCTGAACGTCGATTACGCTGCTTTCGTCGCCAACCCCCAAAGCGAGGTGCTGCGGGTGTTGACGCACTGCGGGCTGGACTATGTGCCGAGTGCGCTCGGCATCGGCGGCCATGGGGGCATGGCCGCCACGGCCAGCGCGGTACACGTGCGCCAAGGCATCCTTGCTGACCGCGTCGGCGCCTGGAAGCCGTATGCGAAGCACCTGGAGCCCTTGATGCGCGGGATCGGGCATGCCGGCGCGCAGTCCACTGGCGACTCGAAGTGAATCACGCGCCTGAAAGGCTCCTCGTTCGCGGTGATGCCTTGGCCGAACGCGCCACGCCCCTTCGTTTCACCGGGTGCGAGAGCCAATGAGTCCATGGGTGCGGGCGTGCGGGCGGATCGATAGCTAGTCGAAATCGTCGCCTTCAATCTGGGAGCGGAAGCTCTCCCAATCCTCGTCGCCGATGAAGCTGCTTGCGAGGACGATAGCGTTCTCATCGGAAAAAATATAGAAAGGCGCCGCGTTCCTCGGATTCAGCGCCTTCATGGATCCTGGATCGACCAAGACAGCATGCTCGGCCAGCCTGCTTCCACGCAACATTCGCGCGAAACCGCGCTTCGATCCGGTTCCGAATACGAGCAGGTTGAGCCGTGACCGGCGAATGCCTTCGTACAGGACTTCCAGTTCGGCCAGCCTCTTCTTGCAATCGTCGCAACCGGGAGAGAGGAAGATCAATGCGGATGAGTTGCCTAGCAATGACTCGCTATCGATCGCTTCGCCACCAATGAGGCGGCGACCAAGAAAGCGGGGGATTCTTGTGCCGACCGAGAGGGAAAAGGGGAGAATCATGTGCTCATGCGCGCCAACGATGGTTGCAAGGCGCAAGGTCATGAACACATTGAGCACGACGAGCAGCGTCAACAGGCTTAGCAGGAGGCCGAACTCTTGCAGCTCCATGCACTATACCTCCGGGTTTGCGCGCAAGAGCCAGATCAGGTCGTGCATGTATATCGAGAACAGAACAAGGATGAGCGCGATGCCGGACATGGCGATCTTGCCGAGAGCGGGAATGCCGGCCAGATCCGGCGGTGAAACGGCGACTATCAGGCAGGCAAGGACATAGGAGATGTTCTTCGCCAGATCGATCACGGTTATCTTGTGCTTCTTGATCCCGAAGCAGTTGCAGACAATGAGCTTTCCCCTGAGAAGGGACCAGGCGATCACGGAGCCAAACCCAACGGACAAAAAAGACGCCAGCGCGGATCCGGCGAGAACGAGGTTGGACAGCAGCAGCATCGCGACCAACCACTCCGAGGCGACGACGAGCCAGGCAGTCGTCGAATAGGGAAAGGGCAGCGCCGGAAACGAGTCGCGAAGGCTAAGGCGGAAGTCGGAGAAGTGCAGGCTCTTTCCGGTGGCGGAAGCGGCGAACGAGAATAGGACATAGAGCGCTGCGATTCCCGATATGGTTGCTGGGATGAGCATCACGCCTCCTCGATCGGCTTCCATTCTCCGCCGGGCGCGTCGGTACGCCGCAGCCGCGCGATCTCTCGCCCGCCTCCAACCAGAATCGCGTCCTTCCAAGTGCCTTCGTGCACTCCGCGGAACTCCGCGGCGATATGGAGTCGCATTATCTTCGCCAGATCCCACGCCATCTCATCGACATCGGGATCTTGATGCACCGGGAGCCCCAGGTTCCGCAAGTCTTCGCGCGTCAAGGCATAAGCGTGGCTATGGTACCCGTAGATTAGCTTGTCTACGACTTCGGTGAGTGACTTGCGAGGCGCCTCCATATGCAGCGACAGCAAGTCCTCGCCGATTTCCTGAACCTCCAGCGAGCAGCGGTACAGGGAAGCGAGCGTGGTGGGAAATATGCTTTCGCAAAGTCGAGCGAGAGACGAGGACTTCGCCTCTTGCTCGGAGACATCGAACCAGTCCATCGCCAAGCGCCAGAATTGCCTGACATCCTGCGCGGAAATCGCCCCCGGAGCTGTCGCGAGATCGTGGTTGTCGGATCTCAGGTGGGGATCGATGGGGGAAAAGACGGCGAGCGGGCCCGCGATGATCTCGCGTGCCGCAAGCGCCATCAGTGTGCCGGCCGACTCGCAGAAATATGGGACGACGAAGGCGAGGTGATCCGTGAACTCATGAAGGAGGAGCGCGATTCTCCTGGCCGCGTTCACTTCGCCACCGCGGCAGTAGACAACAACATTCAATCGCTTGCAGTGGCCAATTTCACGAAGCAGCTCGTAGATGGGTGGAAGCAGGTCGATGTCGATGCGAGTGGCACC
The DNA here is from genome assembly GCA_041905645.1 of Luteimonas sp. GTDB lineage: Bacteria > Pseudomonadota > Gammaproteobacteria > Xanthomonadales > Xanthomonadaceae > Luteimonas. Next base: position 51,771 of record JAYRKR010000009.1, on the reverse strand, counting down.
CAGTGCGATGGTGGTTCCAGCCAGGCGGGATTCGAGCGCTGCTATCAAGGGGTGTCTCTTCAACTGTCACTCCAACTCGATGCGGCGTCGAGAAGCCTGTCGGCAACGGCGCTGGTTAATTGCAGGTCCGGCGCGAGTTGCTCGATGAAAAGGAACTGCCCGACCGGATTGTTCTCAAGAAAATAATACTCGTCGTCGTTCGAAACGATTAGATCGATAGCACCATAGTTGAGTCCGTAGCTTCGCACGAAATCGATGCACATCCCTTCTATCTTCTCGGGAAGAGTAGTCGCCTCGTACCGCACTGGGACTTCGAAGTCTCGATAATCGACTCGGGTCCTCTCGAACTCCTGGGAATGGATCTTGGCGGCGAATACGCGGGTATCGACGACCGTGACGCGAAGTTCATACGATTTCGGAATGTATTCCTGGAAAAAGCAGGGGAATTCATTCACGGAATCGAGCAGCCCATCATGCTCCGCGTCGATGATGGTTGTGGCAAGCCCGGTTGCGGACAGGTCGCTGCGGTCGACCTTCTCGGCGCCCAGGTGCGGCGACGACAATGCCTTGAACACGATCTTCCCCAGGTCTTTGCGCAGTCCGAGAACGGAATCGGGATTGCTTGTTACTGCGGACCTCGGGACGCGGAAGCCATGCCGGGCAGCCCGCTTCAACTGCTCGCATTTCCAAAGGGCGCGCCGTACTGCAGAAGGATGGCTCATCCAGTAGCAATCGAGAGAATGCAGGAGCCCGGAGAGGATCTGTTCGGCCTCTTGCCTTGCGAACGCCACCTCTTGTGCGACGAGGCCCTCCGGAAGCAGGAAGTCGGCTGTCTTCCTCGTCCATACCGCTCCGATTCGATCGATCGGCAAAGGGTTTCCGGAGCCGGCGTGGCCTAGGGTTCCGGACCATTGGCCGTGGGAGAATCCCAGGTCCAACGCATATCGCGCGGGAAACTCGTCGAGGTTCAGTCGAAAGGGTTCGGTGCCCCTGGAGTGCAGCCTGTCAATTACCAGGTCGGCATGCAGGTCCGAGCTGTTCGTGATTATGAGGATACGAGCGCTCATTCGGCCAGGCTTCGTGGTGCGCAAATGCAAAGGGCCTCGAATGAGACCCTTTGCTATCTGCGAGCCGCCGATCAGCAATAGACGCCGCCGTCTATGCCTGCGCCGCTGTACCTTTCGAAATAAATGCGCACGGTCGTGCAACCAGCAACGGATACTCCTTCCTGCCCCTTCCATTTTGCCTGAAGCTTCGCGGGCTCCTGCTTCTTGTCCTGCTTGGCAGCCAGCTTGAATGCAAACAGCTTTTGCTCGTTATTCATGGAGTTTCTCCAATAGGGCTATGGCCATGCTTGGTATGCCCAGCTGCAATCGGCCTGGCAAGGCCTGTCCTTGCGTCGGCTGCTTGCGCCAAGCGTTTCGAGGCTAGGCCAATACCTCGCAGTGGGATGCGATCTGGTTCACCTTTTGTGGCAGAAATTTTCCTGGCAAGGGCCGCTCGCAGGCCCGTGATGGCCTTGCTGACCCCGGGCCTGGCCGCCCCGCAGGCTATGAAGATGGCCCTTCGCAGGAGGCTGTGGGCACCGGTTGGCGCGTGCTCGGTTCGTACATCGAGATTGCAACGGGCATCGTTCCCATGTTCCGGCGCCGTCATGCGTTTCGCTGCAGCGCGGCTTGTGGTCGAGGCGTCCTTGCCTGCGGTGCGAGGGGGCGTCGTTCCTGGCGGTTGCTGCATCGCCATGCTCGCACGGCGCCATCCGGCAATCGGGCACGAGCAATGCCATTCCATCTCGGCAAGGCCTGGCCGGGCCTGGAGGCCGTCGAGCAGCTTGCTGATACGACCTGCAAAGGTTCCGTGCCTCCAAAAAACTACGGCCCCTTGCGGGGCCGTAGAAATGGAACAAGTCGACGCTGCGATCAGAAGCGCTGCTGGTACTTCATGTACCAGAAACGGCCGATGTCGAAACCACCGTAGTACGGGAAGTCGCTGTTTGGCGTGGTGAACATGATCGGACCCATGTGGTCGGTGATGTTGTTCGCACCCAGCGAGGCCGTGGCATTCCAGGGCAGCTTGACCGAGAACTGCAGATCGTGGAACGTGTTGGATCCCGTGTGGCGCAGCGGCTCCGAATTGCCGTTGACGTCGATATGGTCCGGATCGTCGCACGGATACTCTGGCCAGTTCAGGTAGTTGTCCTCGGGCAGCTCCTGGCACTGCTCCTTCATGCCCGAATAGTAGCGGGCCATGTAAGCGATGGAGTAGTCGCCCTTCTCCCAGTTCACGCCGAGATTCGAACGGATCCGGAACACGCCCGGCGTGCCGACGAAGCCCGTAGCCGGGGTGGTGGGATCGTTGTCGTTCTCGACATCGAACTTGCTGACGTAGGAATTCTGCCAGTTGATGCTGAACTTGCCGATGGCGAATTCCGGCAGCCTGTAGTTCACGCCGAAATCGTAGCCTTCCGTGCGCTGCGAACCGAGGTTGGTGAGACCGAAGAACATGTTGGTGATAGCGCCGGCGGCGTTGCGCACGATGCCCGCGCAACGCGACTCGATGCCGTTCCGGTAGCAGTCGTTCAGGATGCTATCGACGGAATCCTGCGCGATCACGTTCTCGATCTTGACGTCGAACCAGTCCAGGGTGAAATCGAGCCCATCGACCCACTGCGGGCTCCAGACGATGCCGGCGGTCTTGGAGGTCGCGGTTTCCGGCGAGAGCTCGGGATTCGAACCGCTCAGGAACTGGAAGTTGGTCTGGCAGGGAATGTTCGCGCAAGGCCCGCCGCCTTGTCCGATCTGCACGTAACCGATGGGGACACCGGCGGCGTTACAGGCAGCATTGCCGTTGACGGTGCCGCCCTGGGCGGTGACGCCGCAGGGATCGGAATAGGTCTCGAAGCTGCCGCCGATGCCGCCGAACAGGTCGGCGATCGCCGGAGCCCGGAAGCCGTCGGCATAGGTGGCACGGACCAGCAGGCCGTCCATCGGACGCCAGCGCATCTGGAACTTGTTGTTGGTGGTGTTGCCGAAGTTCGAGTACTTCGAATAGCGGCTGGCCACGTTGAAGGTCAGTTCCTTGGCGCCGGGCAGGTCGGCCAGGACCGGGATCTCGAGCTCGGCATAGGCCTCGTCGAGGTCGTAGCTACCGGACGTGGTGGTCGCCGGCAGGCCGGTGCTCTGGCCGCTCTGGTTGACTGCGTCGGGGACGAAGCGGCCTTCCTCGCGGCGGTGCTCGATACCGACCGCCAGGCCGACCTCGCCCGCGGGCAGGCTGAACAGCGTGCCGGCGAGGTTGGCGGTGTAGTCGGTGGTCTTGGTCTTGCCGTGGTCGTGGTATTCCGGGAACAGGAACGTCTGCAGGTCGGGATTGCTCAGCGAGCCGTCACCTGCAACACCGTACGGAAGGAACGGGTTGAACGGAATGCACTCGCCGTTACCGAAGTTGGAGCCGTAGACCGGATTGGCCGGCGTGCCGACATTAGCCAGCGAGCCGCACTCGACTCGACCGGTTGAGGGATTGAAGAACGACGGGCCGAGCGAGGCCTGCAGCGCAGGCACGTAGGCGTCGCCATGACCAACCTTGGTGGCAGTGGCCTCGTTGGAGAGGAAGCCGACGTCCCAGTTCCACTGGCGGTCCTCGCCGAAGTTAAGCGTACCTTCGAGGCCCAGCGTGACGCGCATGGTGTCGAGTTCGTTGCGGGTGGTGCGAGGCACTTCCCAGAAACGACGGAACCAGTACTGATCAGCGCTCGGATCCGGGTTGAAATAGCTGTCAGCCGACAGCAGGCCGAAGCTGTATCGACCGGGGTAGCCGGCGATCTGCTGGTCGGTGGTGCGCTTGTTGTAGCCGACGTCGGCGGTGAAGCGGATGTTGTCGGTGATGTCGTAAGCGCCGCTGACGAACAGAGACTTACGCTCGATGCCAGTCTGCACCATCATCACTTCGTTGGCGTTGGCGCCTTCGGCGTCCGTCAGCGTGTGGTAATCGGCGGGATTGCGCGGATCGCCACCCGCATTGAGGGTGCAGCCCGGAACCCCGATGGTCGGTGCAACGTCGCAAGGACCAAAGAGCCAGACGCCATTCTGGCTGATCGGGCTCCAGCCGCGGAACGGATAGTCCTTGCCGCCGCTGCCGTACTTGCTGAACTCGCGGTCCTTGCCGTAGACCGGGTCTTCCTTCGAATACTCGGCGGTGAAGGTCAGGCTGCCGCGGTCGGTGCTGCCGCCCAGCGTCATGCTGTAGTCCTGCTTGCCTTCGCCCTCGTCGAACGCGCCGATGTAGCCGTTGAACTCGGCGCCCTCGAAGTTGCGGCGAGTGATGACGTTGACCACGCCGGCGATCGCGTCGGAGCCGTAGATCGAGGAGGCGCCGTCCTTCAGGACCTCGATGCGCTCGATCGCGGCCATCGGGATCTGGCCGAGGTCCTGCAGGCCGTTGTTGTCGGCACCCAGGCGCTTGCCGTTGAGCAGGATCAGGGTGCGGTTGGCACCGAGGTTGCGGAGGTCGATGAAGTAGCCACCGACGCTCTCACCCGAGGACAGCGCGTCGGCGCGGCTGATCGCCGGCGAACCTGCGGAAGTCAGGTTCTGCAGGATGTCGGCGACGGAGCTGAAGCCCTGCTTCTCGATCTGCTCGCGGCTCACCGTGATGATCGGCTGTTCGTTCTCGATCTCGGCGCGCGGGATGCGCGAGCCGGTCACCTCGATGCGATCGAGGGTCGTGGCGTCCTGGTCGCCGGACGTGGCGTCCTGCGCGAACGCGACACCCGTGCCCGCGAGGGCAGTGGCGCTCACGGCGAGCGCCATCGAGATGGCGTCGCGGAGCTTGGTGGTCTTGAAGGTCATCTCTCTCTCCAAACGTGGAAAACTGGGGGGTAAGTCCCATGGGAACCTTCCCGGCTGGCGTCAAGGAAGACGCCAAATCCCGGCAAGGCTCGGGCGATGGTAGTCGCGCCGGCGGAAAAATTAAAGTGTCGTTAACCCCGAGGCGAAGCGGCACAACAATGTGCCCTGTCCGGTCAATACGCCTGCGTATGCGAACGCGAACGAACTGATGTCCGCGGGAGGGAAACCGCAGACTGCCCGCCGAGGAGCGGGCCAGCGCCCGGCGGGGCGGCGGTCGCGGGTCCGGACCGGACGGCGCGGGCGGGCCACCGGATCGCGGTTTGTGCAACGGCCATCACATTCAGGGTGGCCGTGCCCGAGTGCAGGGCGGCAGCCGCCGCCCGGGATCACGGCCGATGGCCGAGGTCCGGGCTCATGAGCAGATGCGCGCTGGCGTGGGCGGGATCGGCCCATGCCGCGCAGGCAGGTCAATTCGACGTCGGGGGAAGCAGCAGGCGACGGACCTGGAAATCCTCCAGCGCTTCGCGCGAATTGCGCTTGCGCGCCTCGGCTTCGGCGGCGGTCGTGCACTGCGTCGTCTTGAGCCGGGTCCCGATCAGCGGAACGTGCTTGCAGACCAGCCTCGAATCGTCGTGGGCGGATACGATCCCGTCGATGACCTGGCGTGCGTTGAACAGATCCGTCTTCTCTTCCATGTCGAGGTCCGCCACGTTGCCGCGCCCCTTGAGCAGGGCGGTGATCTTGCGCTCGGCACCCTCGAGGCGCCGGATGTCGTAGGGCCGCATTCTTCCGTACTGGCCGGCCTTGGCTCCGGCCACCAGCGCCTGGGTGTCGGCGATATACGCGGCCGGATCGCCGACTTCCCGCAGCTTCGCCTCGATTGCCTGCTGCTTCGGTGATTCGCCCGCCCACGCCGGAGCCGCGGTGCCCAGTACCAGCGTCAGGCCGACCGCGGCCTGCATCCACGAAAAAGCCTTCATGCCTGCGCCCCCGCCGGGATCCTCGCGCGATGCTGCGCCGGAGCTTTCCGCTTTGCAATGCGCGCCGGGGGCGATTCAAGCGCCGCCGGTTTCCCCTCCTGGCAGGCTCTCCGCCAGCGCCGCGCGCAGGGGTGCGAGGTGGGCCCGGTAGTTGCGCCAGCGTCCGGAGGCATGTGCATGCAGGGGTTGGCGGACCTGCCAGTAGCTCGCGGTCTTGACCGTGTTGCCCAGGCGGTGGAACTCGAGGCAGGCCGGGTCCCAGGGCAGGCCAAGGAAGTCCAGCAGGCGCTCCAGGGCGGGTGCCGGCTCGCGCACGAAGGCGTCGTAGTCGAAATCCAGGATGCTGTCCGGGAACAATGACCTCCAGTGCGCCATCAGCCGTCGGTACTCGCCGAAGTAGTGCCCGATGTCGCCCAGGTCGCAGGAATATCCGGCAACCGCCGGCTGGAGGTGGTGGCTGTAGATGGAAAGCCCGGTGTCCAGCGGGTCGCGGAGGGTGTGGACGATCCGGGCATCCGGGAACAGCCGCTTGATCAGCCCGACCAGCACGAAATTGTCCGGGCGCTTGTCGCTGATATACCGGCCCGCGGTACCGGCGGGGAAGACGCTGGCCAGGTCGGCACGGTATTCGTCGGCCAGGGCGGCGTCGCGCTCCGGGTCGGGCGTGGCCATCGAGGACGGGAACGGTGCGAGTCGGACCGCGGCCAGCCTGCGCAGGTAGTCGAGTTCGCCCCCGGCGGTGACCTGCGGGTGCGCGGCCAGGACCTGCTCGACCAGGGTGGAACCGGAGCGGAACATGCCGCAGATGAACAATGGCTCGGCGCCTTCCGCGGCGCGTGCGCCGGACTGGCCGGCGGCCGCCTCCGGGAACGCCGCGATGAGCGCGTCGGTGAGGCGCGCGGCCTGGTCGCGGTCGTATCGCCTCCCGGCGTGGCGCAGGAGCCAGCGGTTGGCCTTCGCGAACGCGTCGAAGGCGAGATCGTAGGCGCCCAGCCGGTCATAGCCATGCCCGAGCGCGAACAGCAGGTTGGCGCGGACGATCCTGTCCGGCTGCGTGGCCGCGGCATGCCGGAGGCGTTCGAGCAGCGGGTCGTCGAGGCTTTTCGCCGGCTCCAGCTGGGCGATGCGGGCGAGGGCCTCGTAGCGCAGCTCGTTGTGTCCCGGTTCCGCGCTTTCGGAGCCGGCGAGCAGCCGCTCGTAGCAGCGCATCGCCTCCTCGCGCTCGCCGCGCTCTTCGTGCAGGTTGCCCAGGTTGAGCAGGGTGGGGACGTAGTCGGGCGCGATGGCGAGGGCGGCGTTGAGCTCCCGCCTTGCCTCGTCGTCGCGGCGCAGGTGGTCCGAGAACAGCACGCCGCGGTTGAGGTGCGCTTCCTCCGGACGCCGCACGCCATGTACCAGAGCCTGGCCGAAGGCGTCCAGCGCATCCGCGTACCTGCCTTCGGCCTTGAGCAGGTAGCCGAGCTCGTACCAGCCCTCGCCGTCGCCCGGAGCGTCCTCCAGCATCCGCCGCAGCATCGCGATCGCGTCGGCGCGGCGCCCTTGCTGCTGCAGGCTTCGCACCTGGAGCAGCAGGCGCTGGCGTTCTTCTTCCGTCATGGCGGCGGGCGATCGGGGCGGTGCAGCAGCAGCTGCCAGCCGATGGGACTGCCGGCGTGCGCATGCACCACGGTTTCGATGCGGGTGAAGCCCGCGCGGTCTGCGGCTTCTTCGACCTTGCGCATGTCGGCTTCGGTGCAGGCATGCGCGACCATGTCGCCGAGCCGCTTCACCGATGCGCGCAGTCCGGCCTCGACGCGGTCGACGGCGAGCCCGGCGGCGTCGGGCTTCATTTCCCGCCTGGCCGCAAGCAGGTTCCGGATGCCGTCCAGGGCGATCGCGAGCACGCCGCCTCCTCCCTGCTGCTGCGCCGAAAGCAGCTCCTGCTTGAGGACCTGGATCGCGGCGCGCACGTCCTGGGTCGCGCGTTCCGTCGCGTCGGGCACGATCTGGTCCATGGTCACCAGGCGGTGCAGGCGCCGGAAGGCCTTGGTCCGGCCGAACACCAGGTCGGCTTCCTCCAGCGAGGATCGCGCCTGGTCCAGCAGCCGCGAGCCGGCGTGGTGCAGCAGGAACTGCGCCTCGCCACCGGGACGGAGTACCCGATGGGCCTCGGCGAGCGCTGCGCCGGCGTCCACGAACTCGAGGACGTGGTGTCCGCAGACGGCGTCGAAACCGGCATCCTCGAGGGCAAGCCGCGTCGGCACCGCGCCGGAATGGAACCGGATGCGCCGCTCGCAGTCGCCGGCGTGCCCGGACTGCATCTCGTCCCGTTGCTCTCCTTGCGGATCGATCGCGTCGATCGTCCATCCGCGCCCGTTCGCGATCGCCATGTCCGCGGCGACCAGCGCGGCGACGTGGTTCCCGGCGCTGGCATCCAGGATGCGCGCCCGGTTCGGCAGGGTATGCAGGAACTCCACCCAGGCGGCGCGCACTGCGTTCGGATAGGCGCCATCCGGACGCGAGCGTCGCCCGGCCGGAGGAGATTCACCGGCGAGATGTTCTGGTGGCGCCAAGCAGCATCCTGGTGGGTGGCCATCGGCGGATCATCTATTATAGGTCTCTACGCCGCGCCGGCCGCACGGCCCGCGCCCGGTTTCCATCCGGCGAGAGGAAACGCCATGTCGATCGCTCCGAGGCTGGCCGCCCTGGTCCCGCAGGTTCTCCTCGCCTCGGCCTGCCTCGCCGTCGCCGACGCGCGCGCCGCCCAGTCGCACCCGTGCGCCAAGGTGCCCGATCCCGACGAGCGCCTGGCCTGCTACGACCAGGCGTTTCCGCCGGTGCCCGAGGCCCGCTCCGGCGTGGAGGAGCGGCGCCGGCAGGCGGTCGAGGACTTCGGCTTGAACCAGCGCCAGGTTTCCGACCGGCGGCCGGAGGGGCAGGGCGATGTCGAGCCCGACCGGATCGAGGCCACCGTGGCGCGCGTGACCGAACGCGCCAGCGGGGAGCGGATGGTGGCCCTGGAAAACGGCCAGACCTGGCTGCTGACGGAAGTGACCTCGCGCGGCCGCCTGAAGCCGGGTGACAAGGTGACCATCCGCGCGGCCGCGCTCGGCACGTTCATGCTGCTGACCCCCAAGCGCGTTCCGCTGCGGGCCAGGCGCGTCAACTAGCAGGCCGCTCGCGGCCATGCCGTCCGGCGCGCCCCGCCCGCTGTCCGCAGCGCAGGCCAGCGCGCTGCAGCGTGCGTTCGGCCTGCTCCGGTCCGGCCATCCGGACGAGGCGCTCGCGATCGCCGGCCCGCTGGCGGCGGAAGCCACGCAAGCGCCGGATGCCCACCAGCTGCTGGCGATGTGCCTGGCGCAGTGCGGCAGGACGCAGGAGGCCGACGATGCCTTCAGGCGCGCGCTGGAACTCGCTCCCGGGCACCCGCTGATCCTCTCCAATCACGCGGCGATGCTGCGCAGGGCGGGACGGCCGGCGGCGGCCCTGCCCATCGCCGAGCATGCGGTCCGCTCGTCGCCATCGTCCGCGAAGGCCTGGACGGACCTGGCGACGACCGCGCATGCGGCGGGCGCGGGGGAGCGCGCGATCGCGGCCGCGAAGCGGGCGCTCTCGATGCAGCCGGACTCGGCGACCGCGTGGGAGGTCCTGGGAAAAGCCGCACGCGAGGGCGAGGACCTGGCCGTTGCCGACGAAGCGTTCCGCAAGGCGGTCGAGCTCGCGCCCGGGAGCGTTCCCGCACGCCTCGGCCTTGCCTCGGTGCAGCGCATGTCGGGTCGGGCGGACCTCGCGGTCGCATCGCTGGAAGAGGCTGAGCGGCAGTGCGGCGTGCGGCCGGACCTCGCGGACGCGCTGGCCGGCGCGCTGCTGGACGCCGGCAGGACCGACGATGCGATCGCGCTGGCGGAGCGCGTCGCGCGCGACCATCCGGACCACGTCCCGGCGCTGGTGACGCTGGCGAAGCTGCGCTGGGAGTACGCGCCCGAATGCGGCGCCGATCCCGCGGCCGGGCTCCGCGCCGCGGTGTCGAAGCGGCCGCACAACGACGCGCTGCGGGCGGCGTTCGCGAGGTTCCTGCTCGACGTGCGCGCCGCCGAGGAAGCGCTCGTCCACCTGGGACGGCTGCGCGCGCAATCTGACCGGCCGTGGCTCGCGCTGATGGAAGCGCAGGCGCTGGACATGTTGGGACGCGGGCAGGCCGCGCGCGCCGTGCACGAGGGCTTGCAGCGCAGCGGCGCCGGCGCGTCGCCGACGTACGCCAACGCCTACGCGCGGCACCTGCTCGAAAGCGGCGAGCCCGCGGCCGCGAGCCGCACCGCCGCCGCCGCCACGGGCGTTGATCCGCGCAACCAGGAGGCATGGGCCTACCAGGCGATCGCCTGGCGCCTGCTGGAGGATCCCCGCGAATTCTGGCTGTGCGACTACGAGCGCCTGGTGGCGCTGGTCGAGATCGAACCGCCGCCGTCGTTCGCCGGGCAGGACGCGTTCCTGGAAGCGCTGGCATCGACGCTGCAGCCGATGCACCGCGCGCATCGCGCGCCCGTGCAGCAGAGCCTGCGTGCCGGCTCGCAGACGCCGGGGCGCCTGTTCGGGCGTCCGGATCCCGTGCTCGACGCCGCCCGGCGTGCGCTGCTGAGCGGGATCGAGCGTTGGCTGGCGACCCTGTCCGCCGATCCTGCCCATCCCTTCCTCGGGCGCAAGCGGGACGGCGTCCGGATCGGCGGCTCGTGGTCGGTCCGGCTGCAGTCGTCGGGCCATCACGTCAACCACATCCACGAAGAGGGCTGGATGAGTTCGGCGTTCTATGTCTCGCTGCCGCCCTCGGTTGGCGCCGCCGGAACCGCGCCCGCGGGCGCGATCCAGTTCGGGCAACCGCCGGTCGAAATGCGGCTCGGGCTGGCGCCGCGGCGCGTGATCGTGCCCAGGCCCGGAATGCTGGCGTTGTTTCCCTCCTATATGTGGCATGGCACGATACCGTTCGACGACGACGCACCGAGGACGACGATCGCCTTCGACATGCTGCCCCTCGAAGGCGAACCGTGATGCCCGCGTCCACGATTCGCGCCGCAAGGCATGCCGCGGTTCCTGCGTGATGGGGGTGTCGTGAGCGAAATCGAACGCTGGGTGGACGCCGCGACCCGTGCCGCCGGGGAAGGGCGCTGGCAGGACGCGGAGCAGGCCTGGAACCGGGTGCTGGCCATCGAACCCGCGCACCCGCAGGCGCTCTACAGCATCGGCGTGCATGCGTTCCGGCGCGGCCGGTTCGAGGAAGCGCTGCAGTCGCTGCAGGCCGCCCATGCGGCCGCACCGGGCGATCCCGTCGTGCTGCTGTCGATCGGCCGCGTGCTGCGCGAAAGGGGCGATGTCGAGGGCGAAGGATGCGCGATCGATGCTTCGCTCGCGGCCGATCCCTATTTCCTGCCGGGCTTGCTGGCCAAGGGAGATCTGCTGGAGCGGGCGGGCCAGGCGAAGGCGGCGGCCACGGTGTATCGCAATGCGCTGAAGGTCGCGCCGCCCGAACCGCGCTGGCCGCCGCAGTTGCGGCCCCAGCTCGAACGCGGGCGGGCGCTGGTGCTGCGCTACGGCGAGGCGTTGGCCGCCCACCTCGCCGACCGGTCCGGCGCCCGGCTGGCGTCGCTCACGCCATTCGAAGCGCAGCGCTGGCGGGAGGCGGGCGCGATCCTCGGCGGCCAGTCGCAACCCTATCCGTCGGCCTGCAACCAGCTGCACGTCCCGCGCCTGCCCGCGCTGCCGTTCTTCGATCGCTCGCAGTTCGGCTGGGTGGAAGCGCTGGAAGCGAAGACCGCGGCCATCGCCGGGGAGTTGCACGCCGCGCTGTCCGTCGACCGGGACGGTTTCCGGCCCTACGTGGCGTACGCGCCCGGGGTGCCGGTCAACCAGTGGCGGGAGCTCAATCATTCCAGCCGCTGGAGCGGCTACCTCCTGTGGAACAACGGGCAGCCGGTCGAAGCGCACCTCGCGCGATGCCCGGTGACCGCGCAGGCGCTGGAGGAGGTGGATCAGGCCGACATCGCGGGCATGTGCCCCAATGCGATGTTCTCCGCGCTCGCGCCGCATACCCACATCCCGCCGCACACCGGCGACACCAACGCCCGCCTGGTCGTGCACCTCCCGCTGGTGGTGCCGGACGGATGCCTGTACCGGGTCGGATTCGAGCGGCGCCGGTGGAAGGTCGGCGAAGTCCTGATCTTCGACGACAGCATCGAGCACGAAGCCCGCAACGACAGCGACGAGCTTCGCGTGGTGCTGATCTTCGACATCTGGAACCCGCTACTGTCCGAGGGCGAACGCGAGATGGTGCGGCTGTTGACCGTCGCCACCCGCGAGTTCGAGTTCCACCCATGAGCGTCCCGGGCGACGGTTCCGCCCATGCGGTGCAGGCCGCCAAGGCGCAAGTCGAGGAGGGCCTCGGGCTGATCGCGCAGCGCCGGGTCGACGAGGCACTGGCCCTGGCCGACGAGCTGCTGGCCGGCCACGGGGAAGACGCGCACGTGCTGCTGTTCGGCAGCAAGGCATGCCTGGCGTCGGACGATGCCGAACGGGCGCTCGAACTGGTGGACAGGGCGATCGCGTCCTCCGGGCCATCGGTAGAACTGCTGCAGCACAAGGCGTTCGTGTTGATGGGGCTGATGCGCCGGGCCGATGCGCGGAACATCGCCGCGGAAATCGCGGCGATGGGGGGAGGGCTGAGCCCGGATGCGTTGTGGGCTGCCGGCCGGATCCACAGCCGCTGCGATGCGCCCGCCGAGGCGGCGGCGTGTTTCGAGAAGGCGCTCCAGGCCGGCTGCACCGACCTGGGCATCCGCTACGACCTCGCGACCGCCCATTTTTTCCTGGGGAACTTCGAGCGGGCCGAACACCATCTCGACGCGCTGCTCTCGCGGGCGCCCGCGTCCGGAGACGCGCTCTACCTCCGCGCGACGGTGCGCAGGCAGACACCGGCGCGCAACCACGTGGCGGACCTGGAGGCGAGGTTGAAGTCCGGCATCCGCAATCCGCTCGACGTCGCCGGTTGCCTGTACGCCCTGGCCAAGGAACTCGAGGACATCGGGGAGCACGGCAAGTCGTTTGCCGCCCTGGGCCGGGGCGCCGCGATCAAGCGCGGGACGCTCGCCTACGATGCGGCGGCCGAACGCGCCACCATCGACCGCATCCGGAGCGCATATACCGCGCAGGCCGTCCACGATGGCATCGGGGGGCACGGGAACGCGGAAGCCATCTTCGTGGTCGGCATGCCGCGCACCGGGACGACCCTGGTCGAACGCATCCTGGGCGGACATTCGCGCGTGGCGCCCGTGGGCGAGCTTCCCTATTTCGGCGGCGCGCTGGCGACCGCGGCGGGACGCCGGATGCGTGAGACGGGAGCGGCGACGATGGTGGACGCTTCGCTGCAGATCGATTTCGCGGCGCTCGGGCGCGCCTACATGGCGGGCGCGCAGCAGGCCGCGGGCACGAGCATGCGGGTGACCGTCGACAAGATGCCGATCAACTTCATGTACTGCGGATTGATCAGGAAGGCGCTGCCCGGTGCGCGCATCGTCCATCTCGTGCGCGATCCGATGGATGCCTGCTATGCGATCTACAAGACCTTGTTCCAGAGGGCCTATTACTTCTCGAACGACCTCGGGGAGCTCGGGGCGTACTACGCCATCTACCACCGCCTGATGCGGCACTGGCACGAGGTCATGCCGGATTCGATCCTGGACGTGCGCTACGAGGACCTGGTGACCGACACCGAGGATCAGGCGAGGCGCCTGCTGGCATGGTGCGGCCTGCCCTGGGAGCCGGGCGTCGAGGCGGTCGAGAAGAACGGGCGACCTTCGACCACCGCCAGCGCCGCGCAGGTGCGCGCCCCCGTCCATGCCTCGTCGATCGGCAAGTGGCGGCATCACGAGAAAGGGCTTGCGCCGCTCAGGCGTTTCCTGCTCGAGGCAGGCGTCGTTGCAGGCGACTAGGAGCCGTCGATGCCATGCGGATGGCGTTGCGCCGGACCCGCACGGATCGCCGCGAGGCCGTGCATTCCCTGCGTTGACGATGGATCGGCCGATCTCCCCTGAAGGGAATGGCAGTCGCAAAGAAAAGGCGGCGGGCCGATGGCCCGCCGCTGAAGTCGTGCAGGAGGGTTCCGGATCCTAGAACCGGAACGTGACGCTGCCGTAGAAATACCTGCCCGCCTGGTCGTAACCGGCCGGCGCATTGGCGTTGGCCGGCGCATTGGCGGCACCGATCATGGGCGGCTCCTTGTCGGCGATGTTGTTAACGCCGAGGGTGATCTCGGTCTTGTCGCCGATAAAGGCCGAGGCCGACGCATCGAAGTAGTTGAAGGCGTCGATGCCGCCGTTCTCGGCGGTCAGTTCGTCCGCTGTTCCGGGCGACCCGTCCTCGTTCTCGTAATCCAGCTTCCCGTAGTAGCGCCACCGCAGGTTGAACGTGAAGCGGTCCAGCGAGTACCGCGCGTTGGCGATGTGCCGCCACTTGGGCGACTGGCAAGACGTGTTGATCACGCCAGCGCAGTCGTAGGTTGCGTCTTCGTTGACGCCGGGAAGCGGGACGACCTCCTGCTTGAGCTGGTAGTTGCCCTGCAGCGACAGGTTCAACCGTCCCGGTCCCAGGTCGAACCGGTACGTCGCGCCCACGTCGATGCCGCGGAAGTTGCGGTCGCCGAAGTTGCTGGTGAGGTTCTCCACATAGCCCGCCGTAGCCGGGTTGCTGCCGCGGAACAGGTCGAGGGCGGCGCTGCGGTGCACCTTGTCGCACAGGAACGGATCGCCGGTCAGGCCGCAGAAGCGCAGGATGGTGCCGGCGCCGATGGTCCCGATCGCATCGGTCAGCTCGATCTGGTAGTAGTCGACGTTGAACTGAAGGTCGTTCGTCGGCGTGTACACCACGCCGAAGGTGAACGTTTCAGCCTCCTCGGGGTCCAGGTTCGGGTTGCCGCCGATGAACTGGTTGTTCTGCGACGCGGCGTTGGCGGCGACGGTGCCGTAGCGGTCCAGCGGGACGCCGGTGTTCAGGCACTGCTCCGGCGTGAGGGTCGGGTCGGGCCCCGCACAGGGGTCGGCGCCAGCGAACAGCGCGATCGACTGCGGATTGAACAGGTTGACGACGCTCGGTGCGCGGATCGCGCGGTTGTAGCTGGTGCGCACCCGGAACTTGTCCAGGAAGTTCGCGGACAGCCCCACCTTCCAGGTGTTGGCCCAGCCGGACCGGTCGTAGTCGGACAGGCGATATCCGAGATCGAGGCCGAAGTCCTTGAGCGCCCCCGCATCCGAGAGCAGCGGGATCGCGCTTTCGAGGAAGACCTCGTTCACGCTGGTCTTGCCGCTGACCGGCGTCGACGGGCCGCCGGAGCCGGCGAAGTTGCCTTCCTGGCTGTTGGTGTCCGCCTGGAAGGCGAACTTGGTCTCGCGCCACTCGCCACCCATCACCAGGGAAATGTTCTTGTCGACCCACGGCAGGCTCAGCCCGGTATCGCCGGTGATGTAGGCGTTGACGCTGTTCAACTCCGTGGTGGTCTTGCTGAAGCTGACGCCGGCCAGCGCCGCGGCAGCCTCGGGCGTCACCGAGTCGGGCTCCCACACGTTGTAGAAGAGGCAGCCGGGGAACGAACCGTCGGGGCAGCCCAGGATGGCCTCGTTGACGCGGTCGAACAGGAAGTCGTTGTGCCCTTCGATGTACTGGCTGTTCTGCCCATGCAGGAAGGATGCGTTGTACGACCACGCGTCGTCCAGCGCGCCTTCGACGCCCGCGACCACGCGCCATTGCGTGTTCTCGGTGTTGGTGATGCGGGGGCCGCCCTCGATGTTGCGCTTGGCGACGTAGATGCCAACCGGCTGGGCGGGGTCGAGGCCAAGGTCCGCGCACATGCTGCCCAGCAGGGGATTGCTGCAATCCAGGTCGGGCAGGCGGGTGAAGAACGTGCCGGACTCGGCGATCTGGATCGAGTCGCGCTTGTTGATGAACATCGCGTCCATGTATGGACGGAAATGCTCGTTGATCTCGTACTTGAGCGACGCGCCCAAGGAGTAGCGCTCGTCGGGTCGCTGGTAGTAGTTGATCGGCGCGTAGTTGTAGGGGGCGCCGTAGGACCCCTTCCACGAACCATCGGGATTCAGGCTGGCCGGGCCATAGACGGTGAAGTCGCCCTGCTCGTAGTAGAAGTTGCCTGTGGCATTGGTGGCCGAGCCGCCGCAGGCCTTGCCCGGGTCGTCGAGGGCGCAAGCCGAATAGTCGCGCTCGCCTTCGAACAGCGGATCGTTCTTGCGCCAGCTTGCCCAGGCCATCGCATGCCCGCGGCCGTCGGCGAAACTGCTGCCCATCACCAGGTCGATGTTGCGGGACGCGCCGTCGAAACCCGAGTTGCCGGTCGGATAATCGAAGCCGGCCTCGTCCATCAGTCCCTGGATGTAGCCGTTGTCGTTGTCGTGCTGGTAGGCCGAGTAGCCTGCGCTGACCGTCACGCCCTCGAACTCGTCGTCCAGCACGAAGTTCACCACGCCCGCGATGGCGTCGGAACCGTACACCGCGGAGGCGCCGCCGGTGAGCAGGTCGACGCGCTTGATCGCAGCGGGCGGCACGATGCTGATGTCGGGGATTTCCAGCGCTCCGGGTGGCAGCCGGAAGCCGTTGACCAGGGTCAGCGTGCGCTGCGCGCCCAGGCCGCGCAGGTCGACGGTCGGATACCCGACCGCGCCGTTGTTGGTGAAGGAGTCGAAGGCCGGCGTGACCTGCGGGTACTGGTTGACCAGGTCCTCGGTCTTCGTTGCGCCGGTGTACTGGAACTCTTCCTTCTGGATTTCCGTCACCGGCGAGGAAGAGGTGACGGTCTGGCTCTGGATGCGGGTGCCCGTGACGATGATGGTGTCGAGCTCGGTGGGCTGCTTCTGCGAGCCGGTCGTTGGTTGCGGTTGCTGTTCGGCTGCCGGTTGCGGATCCTGCGCGGTGGTTTCCTGCGCCATCGCCAGGTTTGTTGCGGACAGGCTCGCTGCCCAGAGCGCGAATGTGATCGCGTCGCGCAGCTTGCTGGTCTTCAAGGTCATCTCCTCTCTCCCTTTCCAAACGGTGATATTTCGGATCAACCCCCAGGGGACGCTTAGGAAAGCCGGAGAACAGAAGCACCGGCTTCCGTCAAGTCCGAATCGATACTAGTCCCGCTTCCATAAGAATTAAAGCGTTGTTAATCGATCGCGCAACGCGCGCGTATCCGCCCTGCGCATACGCAGGCGCATGTGCTGATTGATCGTCTTGCGCTTTGGATCGCGGATCCGGGCGGCTTTCGCGCGACGTGGAGATAATCTTCGTTACAGCTCGAAGCGGTCACTTGCGGAATCGGGATTACATTCATCCAATCCCCATTCCCATCTCGAGCAAAGCGACGCTGTCGATTCAGATTCATCTGCCCGCGGATCGTGCGGCATCCGTTCCTAGATGAAACCCGGTCGGTCGCGATCGCATCGCACCACGAGGGTCACGCGCGCGCAATGACGCCGCGTCGGCCGCGCGCTTCATGCATTGGCGTTTCGGGAAAGGTGAAGCTGGAAGGCGGAGCCGTACTCCGCCGGGATCGCCGGCCCTAGAGGTCCTGCTCGTAGCGCACGTACGGAATCGCGCCTTCGTCCTGCTTGCCGTCGGTGCTGGGCGAGAACGGGTTCTTGCCGCGGGTGACCAGGTTGTCGGCCCCGACCGTGAGCTGGCCGCTCCACGGCGTGCGCCAGGTCAGTCCGACGCCCAGGCCTTCCCACTGCTGCTGGCCCGGGGTGTTGACGACGTGGCCGATGATGCTGGCGCCGAACGCGCCGTAGCCGCCGCCCAGCGACAGGGTCTTGCTGTCCCAGTTGTCGGCCAGCCCCGCGGGGATGTCGCCGCTGGGGATGAGCTGGGCCTTGGCCATGGTGCCGGCGATCGACACCACGCCCTCGCGGCCGATGTTCTTCTGCGCGAACACCGTGAGGTCGTTGATGTTGACGTCGCCCGAGCCGGTCCGGCCGCCGCCGCTGGACGTCAGCCAGGCGGGCAGGTTGGCGCGGCCGCTGCCGGCGGTGATGCCGATCCGGCCGCCCGGGCGGCTGAAGGCCGCCGTGGCGGTGGCGCGGTGGCTGTCGCCATCGTCGTCGTCGCCGACCGAGCCGAGCAGGCAGTTGTTGGCCAGGCCGGACAGCGCGCTGGCGATGCCGTTCCTGCACAGCAGGGCGAGCGAGTCGCCGGCATCCAGGCCGAAGGCGGCGTCGAGTTCGTTCTTGCCGCCGAAGCGCTTGCGCGCGCCGACCTGCGGGCCGTCGGTCGGCTCCAGCAGCAGGTAGGCCTCGATCCGGTTGCTGGCCTTGTTGTAGACCGGCAGCACGGCGGTATTGGTATTGCTCGCGGTTTGCGCCGACGCGCCCGTTGCCACGCCGCAGGCGAGCAGGAGGGCGATCGAGAGTTGGGCGAGGCGCGTTCTCATGGCTTGGAATCGACCCCTGGCCCCGGGTTGAAGTTCCCACGGAGGCCGGGGAAACGACTCTATCCGGTTTATGTTTCTTTAACAATCCCCGGCGCGATCCCGTTCATCGGAAATGCCGCGCGATGCCGTCCCGCCTACTGGAGCCGTTCGGGCGCTTCGGCTTGCGGGACCGGCCGGCTGAACAGGGCGTCCACCTCGGCGGCCGTGAACCGGTAGGCCTGCCCGCAGAATTCGCACTGCACGTTGGCGCTGCCGCCGATGACCGCGGCCCGGGCTTCCTCCGGCCCCAGCGACTCGAGCATGGCCGCCACCCGCTCCCGCGAGCAGGAGCAGGCGAAGCTCAGCGGCCTGTCGCCCAGCAGGCGGACGCCGTCCTCGTGGAACAGGCGGGTGAGCAGGGTGTCCGCCGGCCATGCCAGCAGCTCCGGGGCGGACAGGGTGTCGAACAGCGCGCTGGCGCGGTGCCAGCCGTCCTCGTCGCCGGCATCGCCGGGCAGCTTCTGCAGCATCAGGCCGGCGGCGCGGTCGCCGTCGGCGGCCAGCAGCAGCCGGGTCGGCAGCTGCTCGGACTGCGCGAAGTACTGCTCGAACGCGCCCGAGAGCGTGTCGGCTTCCAGCGCCACCACGCCCTGGTAGCGCACCGGCTCGCGCCCCGGCGCGCCGGGATTCTCGATGGTGATCGCCAGCATCGCGCCGGGGCCGAGGCCGCGCAGGTCGCGCGGGACCGTCGCGTCGCCGTCCTCGGCGAGCCGGGCGATGCCGCGCAGCGTGCCCGCGGCGGTGCATTCGGCGAACAGCATGCGCAGCCGGCCCTGGCCGCGCAGCTGCACCGACAGCCGGCCGTCGACCTTGGCGTGGCCGGTGAACAGCGCCGCGGCGGCGCTCGCTTCGCCCAGCATCCCCGCCACCGCCGCGGGATGGTCGCCGCGGTCGCGGATCTGCGCCCAGGTCCGGTCGAGGTGCACGCGCACGCCGCGCACGCCGGCGCGCTCGATCAGGAAGCGGGTCAGGCGGTCGCCGTCGGCGGGCGGGGAAGCGGGCTGTTCCGGGGGTGTCATCGGCGATGGAAGTTGTGGTGCGCGCGGCACCACGGATAATGCCGCGTCGCGATGCTTGCGGGGATCGACAAGATGGGGACCGCGGTCCGGGGGCGCAAGCCGTGCGCGAAACGGCGATGACGGGTGGCAGGCGCCGGCGCCGCTGGATCGGCTGGCTCTGGAAGCTGCCGCTGCTGCTGGTGGCGCTGAGCGTGCTGCAGGTGCTCGTGCTGCGCTTCGTCGATCCACCGTTCACCGCGTTCATGGCGGAGCGCCAGGTGCGCGCGTGGGGAACGGGAGACTGGGCGTTCCGCGTCGCCTACGACTGGCGCGACCTCGATGCGATCGCGCCGAGCCTGCCGGTCTCGCTGGTCGCGGCGGAGGACCAGAATTTCGCCCGCCACGACGGCTTCGACTTCCAGGCCATCGAGAAGGCGCGCGCGAGCAACGCCCGCGGCCGCCGGCTGCGCGGCGCGAGCACGATCAGCCAGCAGCTGGCCAAGAACCTGTTCCTGTGGAGCGGGCGCAGCTGGGTGCGCAAGGGCATCGAGGCCTGGTACACGGTGCTGATCGAGGCGCTGTGGCCCAAGTCGCGGATCCTGGAGGTGTACGCCAACGTCGCCGAGTTCGGCGACGGCATCTACGGCGCGCAGGCCGCCGCGCGCAGCTACTGGCGCAAGGACGCGGCGCGCCTGACCCCGTCGGAAAGCGCGCGCCTGGCCGCGGTGCTGCCCAACCCCACGCGCTACAGCGCGTCCCGCCCGGGGCCGTACGTGCAGCGTCGCGCGCGATGGATCGAGCGCAACGTGCGGCGGATCGGCGGCACCGCCTACCTCCGCACGCTGGATTGAGGGAGGCCGAACGCATCCCTGCGGAAGGGGGGATCCGGCGATCCGCGACCGGCACGCCGTCCCGCCCGCGGGGGTGGCCGGGACGCCCCTCGACGCTCCCGCTTCCGCTTCGCCCCCGGCCGACGCGCTACGATCCGCCCATGCACCGCGAACCGCTCACCATCGTCGTCGCCGCCTTCAACGAGGCCGAGGCCCTGCCCGCGCTGCATCCGCGCGTCGCGGCGGTGCTCGACGCGCTGTCGGACGAGGTCGACGGCCGGGTGCTCTACGTCGACGACGGCAGCCGCGACGGCACCTGGGCGGTGCTGCAGGGCATCGCCAACGGGGACGCGCGGGTGTCGCTGCTGCGGCTGTCGCGCAACTTCGGCAAGGAGGCGGCGCTGACCGCCGGCCTGGACCGGATCGAGGCCGGCGCCGCGCTCATCCTCGACGCCGACGGGCAGGATCCGCCCGAGCTGATCCCGCAGTTCGTGGCGAAATGGCGCGAAGGCTACGACGACGTCCACGGCACGCGGACCGAGCGCGAGGGGGAAACCTGGCTGAAGAAGGCCACGGCGCACGCCTTCTACCGGGTGATGCAGCGGCTGTCGAAGACGCCGATTCCCACCGACACCGGCGACTTCCGCCTGCTTTCACCGCGCGCGCTGGCGGCGCTGCGGCAGCTGCGCGAGCGGCACCGCTTCATGAAGGGCCTGTTCGGCTGGGTCGGCTTCAGGCAGGTCGCCATCCCGTACCAGCGCGAGGCGAGGCTGGCGGGACGGAGCAAGTTCAACCTCTGGCGGCTGTGGAATTTCGCGCTCGAGGGCGTGACCAGCTTCTCCACCGCGCCGCTGCGGCTGGCGACCTACCTGGGCGTGGCGACCGCGCTGCTGGCCTTCGCCTACGCGCTGTGGATCGTGGTCAAGAAGCTGGTATGGGGCGACGCCGTGGCCGGCTGGCCGACGATGATGGCGGTGATCCTGTTCCTCGGCGGCGTGCAGCTGGTCGCGCTGGGGATGATCGGCGAATACCTCGGCCGCCTGTACGAGGAATCCAAGCAGCGGCCGCTGTACCTGGTCGATAGCTGGCGCCCGGCGATGGGGGTATCCTCGGCGCGTGTCCAAGGTCGGGGAGGAGAGTCCCATGCGTACCGTACGGCACCTGCTGGAGGCGAAGACGCCTGAGATCTTCGCGATCGGTCCGGACGCACCGGTGATCGAGGCAGTCCGCCTGATGGCGGAGAAGGGCATCGGCGCGCTGCTGGTGATGCAGGGCGGCCGCCTGGTCGGCATCCTGTCCGAGCGCGACTACGCGCGCAAGGTGGTGCTGCAGGGCCGTTCGTCCGCCGACACGCCCGTGCGCGAGATCATGACCGCCGAGATCGTCAGCGTCGGCCTCGACGACACCGCCGACCACTGCATGCAGGTGGTCACGCAGCGCCGCATCCGCCACCTGCCGGTGCTCGACCGCGACGCGGTGCTCGGCGTGGTGTCGATCGGCGACCTGGTCAAGGCGGTGATCGAGGACCAGCAGCTCGAGCTCGACCAGCTGCAGCGCTACATCGCCTCGTAGGCGGGGCGCGGCGCGGCGCCGGGGGCAGGCGGTCCGCCCGCGCTCAGCCGGGCGGCGCGCCGTGGCGCGTGCAGGCGAGCTCGCGCGAGCCGTCCTGCTGCGACAGGTGCGCCGAACCCGCGCCGACGGTGAAGTACAGCGAGTTGCCGGCGTAGACGGCCGGGTCGCTGCCGGCGACGCGCGACAGGTCGTAGCGTTCGCCGCCCGGCAGCTCGGCGCGCGCGTTGCCGTCGCCGAGCACCAGCACGGCGGTGCCGGCCTGGCAGTCGTAGCGCGCCGACGCGTCCGCGCTTTCCTGTGCCGCGGGTTGCGCCGACGCCGGCGCGCCCGCCGAGGTCGCCGGCGCCGTGTCCCCGTGGCAGGCGGCGAGGCAGGACGCCGCGGCCACGACGAGAACGGCATTGACATGGCTGCGCATGCTTCGCCTCCGGGCGGGCCGGCGATCCTGCGCGCCGGGCGATGAAGCGATGGTGAGCGCGGGCGCTCAGCGCGCGTGGTGCCCGCCGCAGTCCGCGTCCTTGCCGCCGCCCAGGTCGATCGTCGCCAGCAGGGCCGCCGGCGGCGCGATGCTGCCCAGCGCCACCGCGATCGCGCCGCGCAGGCCCAGGCGCTTGAAGTCGGGGCGGAACGACGGGTCCTTGAACGTGCCGCCGACCACCAGCGGCGAGCGCAGGCTCAGGATGCTGCGGTCCTTCGGCCGCGGCCGCAGCAGCAGGTCCAGCGTCTCGTCGCGCAGGCTGATCGTGCCCTGGCCGACGATGATGGTGTCGGTGGTGTCGAAGGCCAGCGCGCGCGCGGTCATCAGCCCGTCGCGGACGCCGAAGTCGCCGAAGGCGCAGCGGACCGGCACCTTGTGGTCCTTGCCGATCAGGAATTTCAGCGATTCGTAGATGTCGATCCCGGCGAGCTCCATCAGCAGGTTGCTGACCTGGCCGCGGCCCATGCCGAGCGCGATGTCGCCGTCGGCGCTGCCGAGCATCCCCGCGATCGAGTTGCCGGTGCCGGCGATCGCCACGCGGCCGCCGATCCTGCCGATGGCGTCGCTGGTCAGCTTCGCGCCCGGGAACAGCCTGCCCAGGTCCAGGCCGCGTGCGGTGACGTCGGCGCGCGTGCGGATCGGTGCGTCGCGCGCGTCCATGCGGATGGTGGACACGACGTGCCCGCCGGCGACGCCGAAGTCGAGCGGATCGAGCCGCAGCAGCCCGTCGTCGAGCTTCAGGTGCGCGTCCATGTCGTCCAGCGGCAGCGAGGGCGCGTTGATGCGGTGCGCCTTCAGCCGCACGTCGGCATCCATCGCGCGCAGCTTGTCGAGCTCGTAGGGCGTGTCCGGCAGCAGCTTCGTGCCGGCGGCGCGCTTCGCCGCCAGCGCCTGCAGCTCGGGATTGCTCGACTCGCCGCCGCCTGCGTCCGGCGCGCCGCCGACGAAGCCGGCGAGGTCGTCGAAGTCCAGTCGCTTCGACGCCAGGTCCGCGCGCAGGAACGGGCGCGCGCCGCCGGTCGTCACGCTGGCCGAGCCGGAGAGGTCGCTGTCGCCGACCTTGCCGGTGAAGCCGTCGTAGCGCCAGGTGTCGCCGTCGCGGGTGAGCCGGCCGTCGAGCGCGTAGGGCGGCGTCGGCGGCAGCGCGATGCCCAGCAGCGGATACAGGTCGTCGAGGTTGCGGCCCGACAGCGACATGCGCAGGTCGAAGTCGCGCAGCCGGAACGGGTCGACGAGGTGCCCGCGTGCGCGCGCCCGCGTGGCGCCGGCGGCGGCGCGCAGGTCGATGCGGTAGGGCTTGTCGGTCTCCTGCAGCTCCAGCGGCGACTCGGCGAGGCCTTCGAGGCTGAAGCGGTTGCCGGCCCAGTGGCCGCTGCCCTCGAGCGCGATCGGCGGCGCGCCGCGCGGGCGTTTCGGCGCGCGGCTCGCGATCCGGATGTCGATGTCGGTCTTCCGCGCCGCGTCGACGTAGGCGAGGTGGCCGCGCTCGACCCAGATCCGCCGCAGCCGCGGCGGCTCGCCGCCCTCGGACGGCGTGCCGAACACCCAGTTGCCGACGCCCTTCGGGCCGGTCTCCAGGCGCAGGTCGGGCCCGGCCAGGCGGATCTCCGGGATCCGGACCTCGCGGCGGAACAGCAGCGCCAGCGGCTCGATGCGCAGCTCCAGCCGGTCGGCGCTGGCCATCGTCGGGTGCTTCGACCATGCGGCGTTGCCCAGGCGCAGCGCGTCGGCGCGGACGGTGGTGACGCGGCCGAGGTCCACGTCCAGGTCGCCGCCGATCTCGAAGCTGCGCCCGGTCCTCGCCTGCACGATGCGCTCGACCGGGCCCTTGAACCAGTTCCAGTCCCACAGCAGCGCCAGCGCGACGACCGCCAGCGCGAGCACCGCGAACGCGGTGCGCCACGGATGCGCGGCGACCGCGTCGCGCGCGCGCCTGCCGGCAGTGGGGGAGGGCGTGGACATTGCGGCCCTTGCGCGGAGGACGCGTGCACCATCGCCAGCGGCCGGTCAAGCGAGGGTGAACGCGTTGGGGTCCGTTAACTCCGGCGCCCGATCCCGTCGGCACGAGGCCCGGCGCGCGCGCCGCGGCATCCGTTGCGGCGCGCAACGACGCTTCGACCGCGCTTGCAGGCGATGCTCGATCTTCTTCGCGTCGCGTTCGCCCGGGCCGGCCGCCCGGGCGCACCCCGGCTCTCAGTCGTCCGTGCCCGCCGCGGCTTCAAGCGGCACCTGGTGGGCCTTGAGCCAGGCGACGACCTCGCGCCGCTCGGCGCGCGCGCGCGCGTTGAGGACGTTGCGGGGCGTGGCGAAGTAGTACGACTGGAAGGTCGCGCCGCCCGAGTTCTTCGCCAGCGGCGAGGCGCCGGCCCGGAGCAGCTGCAGGACCACCGCGCCGGCGTTGGTGCGCGCCGCGGTGTGCAGCGGCGTGTCTCCGTTCCTGTCGGCGGCGCCCGGGTCGGCGCCGGCCGCGAGCAGCATCGCCGCCTGCTTCGGGTGCTGGCCGAGGATCGCGTCGGTGAGCGGCGTGGCGCCGGTGACCGGGTTGCGCGCATCGGGCTTGCCGCCGTGCGCCAGCACCATCTCCAGGAACGCGGGATCGGCCACGAACGCCGCCGCGTGCACCGGCGTCTCGCCGCCGGCGCCGGGCCGGTTGGGATCGGCGCCGCCGTCGAGCAGGGCCTCCACGCTTTCCAGCTTCTGCCTGCCGATGGCCTCCACCAGCAGCGTCGCGCCGTCCTCGCCCGGGGTGTCGGGCGGCACGGTCGCGAGCTGGCGTCGGATTTCGGCGGCGTCGCCGCGCGCCACCGCGCTGGCCAGCGGTGCGATGTCCGGGTTGTCGAATCGGGGATCGTCGTTCATCGGCTCACGCGCGCAGGCCGCGAGGCAGCAGGCGAAGGTGGCGGGGACCAGGGCGGAAACCAGGCACGCGACATGGCGCATGCCGCAGGAGTCTACGCCTCGCGGCCGGGTCAGCGGCCGAACACCCATCCGATGAAGTCGCTGCCCTTCTGCGCGACATAGCCGGCGCCGTCGGCCAGCGCCTCCACCCCCTGGCCGACCGCGTCGGACGCGCCCTGCGCGACCTGCCCGCCGCCGCGGATGGCGCCGGACAGCACGTCGCCCACCCAGCCGTCGACGCCGTCGTCGACCCGCTGCGCCACCGCGTCGGCGCCGCGGTGCGCGGTGTCGCCGACCGAGTTCCAGAAGCCCTCGCCGACGTCGCCGGCGATGCGGAAGCCGCCTTGCACGTAGTCGCCGCGGGCGAAGTCGCCGTTGACCACGTCGACGACGTCCTGGGCGGTGTCGTGGGTGTTGCGCGCGAAATCGTCCTTGAGCACGTCGGGCACCAGGTCCTGCAGGGCCTTGCCGGTATCGGACGGGTTCTCGTAGCCCGGCTGCCACGGCTGGCGGTCGATCATCGCCGCGGTCAGCGCGTTGGGGCTATGGCTCATCGCCGCGTACACCGTGCCGCCGCCGACGTGGGCGATGCCGGTGAGGGTGCCGATCAGCGGATCGGACGGGATCCACGGCGTGTTGCGCGCGGCCTCGACCAGCGCGTTGAGCCTGGCCAGCTCCGCGGGCGACTTGCCTTCGAGCTCGATCGCGCCGTAGTGGTCGATCAGATGGTGCTCGTCGGCGCGCGCGGGGTCGACCACGATCTTGGTCCCCATCGCGTCGGGCGCGAGCAGGCCCAGCGGCCCGCCTTCCTGCGTCTGCGTCAGCAGGTCGCTGCTCAGCGAATAGGCGCGGATCTGCCCGCCCTCGGCCGTTTCGCGCGCCGCCTGCGGGTCCAGGCCCATGCGGTCGAGCGTGTTGGGATGGATGCCGGAGGCGTCGAAGGTCACCGCCGGGATGCCGGTGGCGAGCGATCCGACGGTGGCCAGGCCGCCGCCCTGGGAATGGCCGGTGATCGCGAGGTTGGTGGCGTCGCCGCCAGGCGGATCGCCGAACACGCGCTGGAACTCGCGCGCGGTGTTGACCGCGGTGCCGCTGAACTTGTCGACCGGGTCGGTCTGGAAACCGGTGCCCTGCTTGAAGTTGTTCTGCCAGTCGGCCCAGCCCTCGGCGGTGCCGCGGTAGGACAGCACGTAGTTGCCGTTGCCGTCGGTGTAGATCTCGGCCTTGAACTCCTGCGCCCTGGTCTGCTCGCCGCCGCCGAGGAACTGCTGGCGCCACGCCGCCGGATCCGCGATGCCGTGGTCGCGCAGCTGCTGGTCGCTCACCGCGTTCCAGCCGGCGGGCGGGTCGCCGCGGGTGCCGTAGACCGCCGTCGCGAGCTTGGAGAGGGTCACGTCGAAGGGCTGCGCCTGCTGGCCGCCGGCGACCCCCGAGAGCGTGCTGCCGGCGGGGATGCCGTACGGGTCCCGCGCACCCGCGCCCGGCCCGGTGGGCGTCAGCGGCTGGACCTGCGGGTGGTAGCCGGGCTCGGGCTGGTAGCGCTGCGCCGGCGCGACCTGCGGCAGCGCGCCCGGCTGCCGCAGCGGATCCGGCGCCGAACCGGCCGGCGGCTGCGACCACCAGGCCCGGGCGGCGACGCCGGCGGCGACCTGGTTCGAGACGGATGGGCCCATGGCGCGCTCCCCGGAATCCGCACGCGGACGGATGACCATCGCAGGCTGCCCCGGCCCGGCGCCGCCCGCAACATGGGTCCAACCCTAGGGGCCGCTCACGGCGGCGACAGCACCTGCGCCATCACCGCGACGTAGTGGCAGACGCTCCCGGCGATGCAGAACAGGTGCCAGATCGCGTGCGAGTAGCGCAGCGATTCGCGGTGGTAGAACACCGTGCCCAGCGTGTAGAACAGCCCGCCCGCGACCAGCCAGCCCAGCGTCCAGTCGTCGAGCGCGGCCATCACCGGCCTGATCGCCACGACCACCAGCCAGCCCATGGCCACGTAGATCGCGGTGGACAGCAGCTTGAAGCGGCCGGTGAAGAACAGCTTGAACACGACCCCGGCCAGCGCCAGCGCCCAGATCGTCGCGAACAGCGTCCAGCCCAGCGCGCCGCGCAGGCCGACCAGGGTGAACGGGGTGTAGGTGCCGGCGATCAGCAGGTAGATCGCGCAATGGTCGAACACCTTCAGCCGGGTCTTGGCGGCCGGGTACGGGATCGCGTGGTAGAGCGTGGAAGCGACGTAGAGCAGCAGCAGGCAGATGCCGAACACGATCGATGCGGTCAGCTGCCAGCCGTCGCCGTACACCGCCGCCAGCGCGATCAGCACCGCGCCGCCGGCGAGCGCGGCGATCGCCCCGACGCCGTGGGTCAGCGCGCTGGCGAGCTCCTCGCGCGGATCGTGGACGAGTGCGGACGCGACGGGCATGGGGCCATCCTCGCACCATGCGGCGCGCGTGGCGAGCGATCAGCCCGGGGCCGCGCCGGCGCGGCAATGCAGCGCCTTGCCTTCGTCCTGGAACAGCTGGATGCCGTCGCCGTCGCGCTGCAGCGAGACCGCCTCGCCGACGAACACCTCGCCGCCGCCCCTGGAGGCCGACTGCGCCTTCGGAAGCGCGACCACGCGGCCATCCGGCAGGGTCACGCGGGCCTCGTCGCCGGCGTAGGCGATGCCGACCGCGCTGCCGTCGTCGCAGGCGTAGCGGATCGTGCCCCGCGTGCCGGCGTCCGATCCGGGCCGGGCCGGCGCCTGCGCGACCGGCGCCGGCCGCTGCGCGGGCTCCGGCCCGCTCGCGCGGCGGGCGGGATCGGCCGGCGGCGGAGTCTGCCCGCAGGCGGCGCAGGCTGCCGCCAGCGCGAGCAGGACCAGGCGGCGACGGAGGCGATGCATGGCGGACTCCCGGTATGTCGGAGGCGGCAGTCTGCCGGTGGGCCCGCAAGCGCCGGGTGACGAGCGCCTTGCGCTCAGCCGGCCTCCACCGCGTGCGCGTGCTCGCGCGTGGCCAGGAAGCGCACGCCCGGCGCGCGCTCCTGGGCGAGCTGCAGGTTGACCCGCGTCGGCGCGAGGTAGACCAGCTCGCCGGCGGCGTCGATCGCGAGGTTCATCGCGTTCTTCTCGCGGAACTCCTCGAGCTTGCGCGCGTCGTCGCACCTGATCCAGCGCGCCGTCGCGACCTGCACCGGCTCGAACGCGGCGTCCACGCCGTACTCGTCCTTGAGCCGGTAGGCGACCACGTCGAACTGCAGCACGCCGACCGCGCCCAGCACCAGGTCATTGCTCATCAGCGGGCGGAAGAACTGGGTGGCACCTTCCTCGGACAGCTGCGCCAGGCCCTTCTGCAGCTGCTTGAGCTTGAGCGGGTCGCGCAGGCGCGCGCGGCGGAACAGCTCGGGCGCGAAGTTGGGGATGCCGGTGAACGCCAGCGGCTCGCCCTCGGTGAAGGTGTCGCCGATCGAGATCGTGCCGTGGTTGTGGATGCCGATCACGTCGCCCGGATAGGCCTCGGCGGCGATCTCGCGGTCGGAGGCCATGAAGGTCAGTGCGTTGGCGAGCTTGACCTCCTTGCCGCTGCGCGCGTGGAAGGCCTTCATGCCGGCGCTGAAGCGGCCGGAGCACACGCGCATGAAGGCGACGCGGTCGCGGTGCATCGGGTCCATGTTGGCCTGGATCTTGAAGACGAAGCCGGAAAGCTTCCCTTCGGCAGGCTGCACGGCGCGGGTGGTGGTCTCGCGCGGCCTCGGCGACGGCGCATGGCGGACGAAGAAGTCCAGCAGCAGCTGCACGCCGAAGTTGTTGACCGCCGAGCCGAAGAACACCGGCGTCTGCCGCCCGGCGAGGTAGGCTTCCGCGTCGAACGGATGCGAGGCGCCCTGCACCAGTTCCAGCTCGTCGCGCAGCTCGCGCAGCATCTCGGCGCCGACGCGCGCCTCCAGCCGCGGGTCGTCGATCGAGTCGAAGATGGTCGAGTCCTGGCGGGTGAAGTTGCGGCCCGGCTCGTACAGGTGCACCTCGCCGGTGAGCAGGTGCACCACGCCCTTGAGCCGCTTGCCCATGCCGATCGGCCAGGTCGCCGGCGCGCACTGGATGCCCAGCACGCTCTCGACCTCGTCCAGCAGATCGATCGGGTTCTTGCCCTCGCGGTCGAGCTTGTTGATGAAGGTCATGATCGGCGTGTCGCGCATGCGGCACACCTCCATCAGCTTGATCGTGCGCTCCTCCACGCCCTTGGCCACGTCGATCACCATCAGCGCCGAGTCCACCGCGGTCAGCACGCGGTAGGTGTCCTCGCCGAAGTCGGCGTGGCCGGGGGTGTCGAGCAGGTTGACGATGCGGTCCTCGTAGGGGAACTGCATCACCGAGGACGTGACCGAGATGCCGCGCTCCTTCTCCAGCGCCATCCAGTCGGAGGTGGCGTGCCGCGAGGTCTTGCGCGACTTCACCGAGCCGGCCATCTGGATCGCGCCGCCGAACAGCAGCAGCTTCTCGGTCAGCGTGGTCTTGCCGGCGTCGGGGTGCGAGATGATCGCGAAGGTGCGGCGGCGGGCGGCTTCGGCGGCGACGTCAGGCATGGCGAAAGGCGCCTGCATGGCGCGACGGTGGTTCGGGGAGGGGGGCGAATTATAAGGGGTGCAGGGCTGCGGCCGCGCTGGCCGGGGGCGCTGCGCCTGCCTGCGGGAGAGGCGTTGGAGTGGGGGGCGAAAAGCCGGGCCCTCACCCGGCGCTGCGCGCCTCCCTCTCCCGCAAGCGGGAGAGGGGTCGAAACGCATCGGCGGGGGAGAGGGGCGAAAGCGGGAGGGGGGGCGAAACGCGTCAGTCGCCGCCGGCGGCCGGCTCGCTGAAGCGCAGGATCCCGCCCGGGCCGAACATCCGGAACGGGATCGACTCCAGGTGCATGCCGCGGTTGACCTGCACCGCGAAGTGCAGGTGCGGGCCGGTGCTGAAGCCGCTGTTGCCCGACAGGCCGATCGGCTGGCCGCGGCGCACCCGCTGGCCGGGCTCGACCAGCGCCTGCGCGGCGAGGTGGGCGTAGACGGCCATGCTGCCGTCGTCGTGGAGGATGCGGACGAGGTTGGCCCGTCCCTCGCGCGTGCCGGCCGGCGCGACGCCGTCCTCCATGTCGACCTGCATCACCACGCCCTCGCGCGCGGCGAGCACGACGGCGCCGGGGTCGACGGCGAAATCGACCGCGTGGCGGTTCTCCGCGTCGGCATGGCTGTAGCGGCCGCCCCAGGCCTGCTCGACCCGCGGCTCGCGCATCCGCAGCGGGAACAGGTACTCGTAGTCGCGCGGCCTGGCGTTGACGCTGCCGGGCACCGTGTCCAGGCGCAGCCCCAGCGCGCCGGCGCCCGGGCGCACGCGCGCCACCAGCACGCTGGCGCCGGCGGGCACGGTGGCGCGCGCGGGCAGCGCCGGGTCGCCGGCGACGTCGCCGCGATCCGAGCGCAGGCGCACTTCCACCGGCCCGGCGAGCGCGTTGTCCGCCCACACCAGGTAGCCGCCGCCTTCGCCCTCGATCCGCATCGAGACCTCGCGTTCGCCGCCGGCCGCGGCCGCGACGACGGTGCACAGCGCCGCGAACAGGACCGGTCGCCGCCACGCCATCGGCCGGCGCCGGCGCCCGTCGCTCGCGCTGGGGTTGTCCCTAGTCGGGTCGGCCCTAGCTGGAAGCGGGAGCCTGCGGGTCTTCCAATACGGCCACGGACCTTGCATTCGACACATCCATCGGGAGGGGCAGCAATGGGCGACTTCATCACCGGCAACCTGGCCACGGTCAAGGCGCAGATCGCCGCGGGCGGCTGTATCGGCGGGCCGGGGCCGAGCACCTGCAGGACCGCGGACGGCAAGGTGCAGTTCGAGAACGACAACTACCGCATCACCGCCGACGACAACAACGAGATCATGGTCTACAACAAGGCGACCGGGGAAACCTATCGCATCTGGGGCGACCCCCACGTCGAGGTCGACGGCAAGCATGCCTTCGATTTCTGGGGCCAGACCACCTTCGTGCTCGACGACGGCACCCGCCTCACCATCGCCACCACGCCGTGGGCGGACGGGAACAACGGCGCCACCGTCGCCTCGCAGCTGACCATCGTCGACGGCGGCGGCAAGTACATGACCCAGATCGAGGGCATCGACTCCAACACCCATGGCGACCTCGGCTTCACCGACGTCGGCGTCGGCGACGGCGACAAGCTGGAGGTGTTCGTCGAGGAAGGCAACGTGCTGCGCGAGAACGCCAGCGGCAGCGGCTTCGTCGCGGTCGGCAGCGACGGCCAGCTGCGCGGCGTCGACCAGGCCTTCATCAACGCCACCGACAAGGTCAAGCAGGCCGGCGTGTCGATGATGCAGCGGCTGACCAGCATGTTCGCCGACTTCAGCGGGCTGGTCTCGCTGTCGCTCAACGGCGCGCTGCTCTCGGTGGACGCCGACAGCGGCGACGGCAAGGTCAACGTGCCGGTGGCGCTGCCGTTCGAGCTCGACGCCGACCACCAGATCAACATCTCGGTCGTGCACGCCTGAGGGCGTCGCCAGCGGTTCCGGAACGCCGGCCGTTCGATGGCCGGCGTTTTTTTGCCTGCGCGGCCGGTCGGGCCGCGGCCTACTCCGTGCAGCGCGGATCGAGCCCGAGCGCGCGCACCACGTCGCCCAGGTCGAAGGCCGCCACCGCCTTGTCGTCGTGGACCGCGAACAGCGCGCCGGCCGGGAACGCCGGCGTGCCCGCCGCGTGCAGCGCGATGCCGTCGGTGTGCGCGGTGGTCCGGCCCGTGAAGGCGCCGCGCGCCGCCAGCGTGTCGCGGTCGAACAGCAGGAAGCGGGTCAGCGGATAGCGCTGGTCGGCCGCGATCCAGTAGCCGACGTCCGGCGCGCAGTCCCACAGCGCCACGCCCTCGGCCTGGGCCTCGAAGGTGCCCGCCGGCAGCTCGCGGCCGGTGGCCCTGCCGTCGAAGGTGTACTCGCGCAGGGTGGAATCGTGGCGGTCGTCCTCGTCGGCCACCAGCAGGCGCTGCTGCGCGGGGTCGCCGGCGATCGACTCGACGATCCGCAGCGCCCTGGCTTCGCTGGTGTCGCCGAACGCGCCCTCGTCGCGCGCGGTCATGCGCCCGTCGTCGCCGAAGGCGACGCGGTAGCGGCGCACGCGGCGGTCGAGCTGGTCGAACGGCGGCACCACGTCGTGGCGTTCGCCGTCCATGAAGCTGTCGGTGACGTAGACCTCGTACTCGTCCGGCGCGGCCTCGTGGATCCACAGCCCGTAGGGGCTGCGCAGCCGGTCGGCGCCGAACATGCCCTCGGGGCGGAAGTCCGGCAGCGACAGCACCTGCACGCGATGGTTGTCGCGCTCGGCGACGAAGACGTGGTCGCCGTAGACGGCGATGCCGTTCGGGCGCAGGAACCGTCCAGGACCCGGTCCCTCGCCGCCGACGCTGCGCAGCCGCTCGCCGGTGTCGGCGTCGAACACCACCAGCGCGTGGCTGGACTTGGCGGTGGCGATCAGCCAGGTGCGACCGTCCTCGGCCGGCCAGGTGGCCAGCGAATCGAGCTCGTCGCCCGGGCTGTCGGCCGAGACGTAGCGCTCGGGTACCTCCACCGGCGCCGCTGGCGGCGAGGCCGAGGCGGTCGCGGCGGGAGCCGGGGTGGCAGCAGGTGGAATGGTGCCGCATGCCGCCAGGCAGAGCGCGGCGACGAGGCTGAACAGGGCGGTTCTGCGCATCGCCCGAGTATGCGGGAGGCCCGCGCGGGCGGTCGATAGTCGACGGCCGCCACGCTTCCGGGAATTCAATCGCTTCATGCCGATAAAGCGATTGACATCGCCGCGGCGTGCTGGCAACCTGCACGCTCCATCGAGACCGGCTGAGGGACAGGCCCGAAGACGCCGGGGCAACCTGATGGAGCGAAAGCTCCTTCGCGGTGCCAAGTCCTGCGGGGACCTGTGCGTCCACCGGAAGATGGTTGCGAACCGCCTCCCCCACGGCGGGCCGCACGTGCCGCATCGCGGCCGCTTCCCGGCATGCCCCGCGCGCCTCGATGGCCCTTTCCCGCCATCGGAACGCGCCATGAGCCTCGTCGACAGCAGTCCCGGGTACAGCAGCCCGGCTTCCCGTTTTCCCAGGCAGCCCGCCACGCCGTTGCCGGCATCCGCGCCCGGGCGCGTGGACGCGCTGCGCGGCCACGTCGACCTCGTGCTGCCGATGCGCCACGCCGGCGTGCGTAGCGTGCGCGTCGCCTACGAGCTGGCCGGCGCCGCGGACGCGCCGGTGGTGCTGGTCGCCGGCGGCATCTCCGCGCACCGCCATCTCGCGGCGAGCGAACGCTTCCCCGAGCAGGGCTGGGCCGACCACCTGGTCGGCGAGGGCCGCGCGCTCGATCCGCAGCGCTGCCGCCTGCTCGGCTTCGACTACGTCGGCGCCGACGGCACGCTCGACGCGCCGATCGATCCGGCCGACCAGGCCGATGCCGTCGCCGGCGTGCTCGATGCGCTCGGCATCGACGCGCTGCACGCCTTCGTCGGGTATTCCTACGGTGCGCTGGTGGGCCTGCAGCTGGCGGTGCGGCACCCGCGGCGACTGCGCGGGCTGGTCGCGGTCAGCGGCACGCATCGCGCGCATCCCTATGCCGCGGCCTGGCGCGCGCTGCAGCGCAAGGCGGTCGAGCTGGGCCGGCTGCAGTGCGCCGACGCCCAGGGGCTGTCGCTGGCGCGGCAGTTCGCGATGCTGTCCTACCGCACGCCGGAGGAGTTCGACGCGCGCTTCGACGCCGCGCCCGAACTGGTCCACGGCCGCGTGCGCGTGGCCGCCGAGGACTACCTCGACGCCACCGGCGCGCGCTACGTCGGCCGCACGCCGGCCACCGGCTTCCTGCGCCTGTCCGAGTCGATCGACCTGCAGCGGGTGGATCCGGCGCAGGTACGCGTGCCGACCACGGTGGTGGCGGTGGAGGGCGACCGCCTGGTGCCGCTGTCCGACGCGGTGGCGCTGGTCGAGGGCCTGGGCACGCTCGGCAGGCTGCGCCTGCTGCGCTCGACCTATGGCCACGACGCCTTCCTCAAGGAGCCCGAACGCATTGACGCCATCCTCGCCTCGGCGCTGCGCGCGGGGGAGGCCGCATGAGCGCCGCCACCGGCTCCGACTGTCGCCCCGCCACCCGCGCCGTGCGCGCCGGCATCGATCGCGACGAGGCCTTCGGCGCGGTCACGCCGCCGCTGGTGCTCTCGTCCAACTTCAGCTTCGCCGGCTTCGACGACAAGCGCCGTTACGACTACACCCGCAGCGGCAATCCCACCCGCGACCTGCTCGGCGAGGCGCTGGCGGAGCTCGAGGGCGGCGCCGGCGGCACCGTCACCGCCACCGGCATGGCCGCGATCACGCTGGCGCTGCACGCGCTGCTGCAGCCCGGCGACCGCCTGCTGGTGCCGCACGACGGCTACGGCGGCAGCTGGCGGCTGTTCAAGGCGCTGGCGGCCAAGGGCCTGTTCGAGCTGGAGCTGGCCGACCTCACCGACCCGCGCGCGCTGGCCGCGGCGCTGGCGCGCGGGCCGAAGGTGGTGTGGATCGAGACGCCGTCCAACCCGCTGCTGCGCATCACCGACCTGCGCTTCGTGATCGAGGCCGCGCACCGCGCCGGCGCGCTGGCGGTGGTCGACAACACCTTCCTCTCGCCGGCGCTGCAGGCGCCGATCGGTTTCGGCGCCGACGCGGTGGTGCACTCGACGACCAAGTACGTCAACGGCCACAGCGACGTGGTCGGTGGCGCGGTGGTGGCCGCCGACGCGGGGCTGCACGAGCGGCTCACGTGGTGGGCCAACTGCCTGGGCATCACCGGCGCGCCGTTCGACAGCTTCCTCACCCTGCGCGGATTGCGCACGCTCGACGCGCGCCTGCGCGTGCACCAGGAGAACGCGCAGGCGCTGGTCGACCTGCTCGACGGCCACGCCGCGGTGCGCGCATTGCACTATCCGGGCCTGGCCTCGCACCCGGGTCATGCGGTCGCGGCGCGCCAGCAGCGCGGCTTCGGCGCGATGGTCTCGGTGGAACTCGAGGGCGGCGAGCCGGCCGTGCGCGCCTTCCTCGACGGCCTGCGCCACTTCACCCTGGCCGAATCGCTGGGCGGCGTCGAAAGCCTGGTCGCGCACCCGGCGACGATGACGCACGCGGCGATGTCGCCCGGGGCGCGCGCCGACGCCGGCATCGGCGACGGCCTGCTGCGGCTGTCGGTGGGCATCGAGCACGCCGACGACCTGCGCGCCGACATCGCCGCCGCGCTGGTGCGCGCGCAGGTCGCGTGCGAGGTCGCCGGACGCCGGCAGGTGGACGCATGAACAACGTCGTCAGCCTGCCGCTGCGCGCCGCGCGGGCGGTGCCGCCGGCGCATCAGCCGCGACTCGCGCTGCTGGGCACCGGCACCGTCGGCACGGCGTTCGTCGAGCGCTGGAGCGCGCTGCGCGGGCGCGGGATCGCGCTGCCGGGATTCGCCTGGCTGTCGAACTCGCGTGCGCTGGAAGCGAGCGCCGACGATCCCGTGCGCGCGCTCGATCGCCTGCGCACCGCGCCGGCGCGCGCGGGCGCCTGGTCGCCGTGGGTGGAGAACGAAGGCCTGCGCAGCGGCGACATCGTCGTCGACGCCAGCGCCAGCGATGTCGTCGCCGGCTGGCACGGCGAGTGGCTGGCGCGCGGCATCCACGTCGTCACCGCCAACAAGCTCGGCGCCGGCGCCGACGGCGGCCGCGCGCACGCGATCGCGGCCGCGGCGGGGATCGGCGGCGCGCGGTACGGCGACGCCGCCACGGTCGGCGCGGGCCTGCCGTTGCTGCGTTCGATCCGCGCGCTGCGCGCCGGCGGCGACCGCATCCATGCCGTCGCGGGCGTGCTGTCGGGCTCGCTGGCGTGGCTGTTCGATCGCTACGACGGGCGCCGGCCGTTCTCCGGTTTCGTGCGCCAGGCGCGCGAGTCCGGCTATACCGAGCCCGATCCGCGCGAGGACCTGTCGGGCGAGGACGTGCGCCGCAAGCTGCTGATCCTGGCGCGGGCGGCGGGCATCGCCCTGGAGGCGCACGAAGTCGCGGTGGCGTCCCTGCTCACGCCAGCGCTCGCCGCCGCGTCGCGCGAGGACGTCGACGCCGCGCTCGACGGCCTCGACGCACCGCTGCGCGCGCGCTACGCGGACGCCTACAAGGCCGGCGCGAAGCTGCGCTTCGTCGCCCGCCTGTGCGTCGGCGACGACGGCCGCGCCCGCGCCGCCGTCGGGCCCGAAGCGCTGGCGCCGGACGACCCGCTCGCCGCCGGCAGCGGCACCGACAACCGCGTCGCGATCTGGTCCGACCGCTACCGCGACCAGCCGCTGGTGGTGCAGGGCCCGGGCGCGGGCGCCGAGGTCACCGCCGCGGCGCTGCTGGACGACGTGCTGCGCATCGTCGAAGGCCGTGCATAGAGGGCGCGAGCCGGCAGGCACCGCGGGGTAGGGCGGCGGCGGATTCCCGCGCAGCGCCGCCTATGGCGGGGAGGATGGACCATCGATCCTGGCGCGCCCCGGCAAACGGGGCCGCCGATCGCGCTTCACGGGTCCGCCATGCGCGTCGCTAGAATCGCGCCATGCCGTCCCCCGTCTCCCCCGTGCCGCCTTCGCCCCCCGCCGCGCCGGACGCCGCCCTCCAGGTCGCGCTGCTGGAGGACGATGTCCTGCTGCGCGAGCGCATCCTGCTCCCCGGGCTGGCGAACTACGGCTTCGCGGTCGCCGGCATGGAGACCGCGGCCGAGCTCGAAGGCCACCTGCTGGCCCGCGCCACCGACATCGTCGTGCTCGACGTCGGCCTGCCCGACGCCGACGGCTTCGAGGTCGCGCGCGGGCTGCGCCAGCGCTTCCCCGGCATCGGCATCGTCATGCTCACCGGCCGCGGCGGGACGCCGGACCGCGTGCGCGGGCTGAGCCAGGGCGCCGACGCCTACCTGGCCAAGCCGGTGGAGATCGAGCTGCTGGCCGCGACGCTGCACAGCCTGGCCCGGCGCGTGCATCGCACCCGGCCCGATCCGGCGGCACCACAGGGCTGGCGGCTGGAGTCGAACGACTGGTGCCTGCGCGCGCCCGACGGCAGTGCCATCGCGCTGACCAAGACCGAGCGCCGCCTGCTGCACCCGCTGTTCGCCGCCGCGGGCGAGGTCGTGGGCCGCGAGCGGCTGATCGCCGCGCTCGCCGACGACGTGCACGACTTCGACCCGCACCGCATCGACTCGATGATCCACCGCCTGCGGCGCAAGGTCGCCGGCGCCAGCGGCGCGCAGCTGCCGCTGCAGGCGGTGCACGGCGAAGGCTACGTGTTCAACGCCGGCGCCTGAGCCGCCGCGCCGGCGAGCGGCAGCCGCAGCACGAAGGTGGCCCCGCGGCCGGGCGCGCTCTCGACGGCGATGTCGCCGCCGATCGCGCGCACCAGGTCCTGGATCACCGACAGGCCCAGCCCCGTGCCCGTGCCCGCATCCTTGGTGGTGAAGAACGGCTCGAAGACCTGCCGCAGCACCTGCGGCTCCATGCCGTGGCCGCTGTCGGACAGGGCGATCGCGGCCATGCCGCCGGCCTCGTGCACGCGCACCTCGAAGCGTCCGCCGCCGGGCATCGCGTCGCGCGCGTTGGCGGCGATGTTGAGCAGCATCATGTCCAGCTCGCTGCGGTCGAGGTGCACCGGCAGCGGCGTCGCGCCCGCGTCG
Source organism: Luteimonas sp. (assembly GCA_041905645.1). Lineage (GTDB taxonomy): Bacteria > Pseudomonadota > Gammaproteobacteria > Xanthomonadales > Xanthomonadaceae > Luteimonas. Next base: position 14,003 of record JAYRKR010000009.1, on the reverse strand, counting down.
ACCGCGACCCGCACCGACGAAGGGAACAGCTGCCGCAGCATCGGTTGCAGGTCGGCGACCGCCTCGCGCAGGTCGAAGACCTGCGGCCTGAGCAGGTCGGCGCGGCTGAAGCCCAGCAGCTTGCGGGTGATCGCGCTGCCGCGCCGCGCGGCGGTCTCCACGCCTTCGAGCGAGCCGGCCAGCGCATCGCGCGACTCGCGCGCGTCGGCGAGGTCCTCGGCCGCGTGGCGTTGCTTCGCGAAGCCCAGGATCACGTCGAGGATGTTGTTGAAGTCGTGCGCGACGCCGCTGGCCAGGCGCCCGGTGGCCTCGAGCTTCTGCGCGTGGATCAGCTGCGCCTGCGCGCGCTCGCGCTCGGCCATCTCGCGCCGCAGCTCGCGCCCGCGCGACTCGGACTCGGCCAGGCTCTCGCGCAGAGCGGCCACGGTGCGATCGAGGATGATCGTGACCAGGGTGTAGGTGATCAGCACCGCCGGCGCGTCCTCGAACGCGCGTTGCGTCGAGGTTCCCGCCTCGATCGCCTTCTCCACGCTGGTGTGGAAGCCGATCGCGAAGATCGCCAGCAGCAGCGCCCACACGGTCCACAGCGCCTGCCGCCCCAGCACCAGGCCGCCGATGGCCAGGCATAGCATCGTCGGCGCCGGGTCGATCAGCTGCGACTGCACGCCCACCAGCGCGAAGGTGATGCCCATCGCCAGCAGCAGCATGCCGATGAAAAGCTTCACCGGTAGCCGGAAGTGGCCGCGCCGGATCAGCCAGATGCCGAGCCACGACGTCGCAGCGACCACCATGTCGACGGCGAACACCACCTGCGCCATCGGCCGGAAGCCGCTGCTGTAGATGTGCCAGGCCCAGATGACCGGCAGCATCACCCCGTAGAACAGCTGCAGCAGCACCATCGTCGGCGCGTTGCGGCGGTCGACCGGATCGGCGATCGGTGCGCTGCGCAGCCAGCTGAGGACGCGGTTCCACATGTCGCCGTACTTGCCTTGCCGGTGTGCCCCGCGCCATGCGATCCGGCCGGGGGAAGCGGCCTGGAAACAGCCGCGGTTCGATCCGTTCCGCGGCGGCGAAAAGCAGACATCGCCGCCGTGAGAAGTCGTGATTATTCGGTGAGAACCCGTGGGTGACAAGCCTTCGGCTGCCCAATTAGGTTCGCAAACAGTCTGCTTCTGTCAGTTGCTGACCGTACGCGTCAGTACCCAGAAGGACCGCCGGGTCCGTCCATTCCGGACGGACGCATCAACCCGCGTCCGGGATTCGCCCACCGCCTGGCGGCTGGTGGGGTTGTCCGGATTGCGCTTCGCAACGATCGGGAGAGGGGTCAATGAACAAGGTTTTCAGTCTGGTGTGGAGCCGGTCTCGGCAGGTGCTGGTGGTGGCCTCGGAATTCGCCGCCGCGCGCGGCGGCAAGTCCGGCCGGGCCCGCCGCCGCGGCGCCGTGGGAGCGAGCGTGCTGGCGCTGTCGGCCGGCCTGGTCCTGGCGCCGTTCGCGCATGCCGATGCCGGCCGGACCGGCAAGGCGGTCTGCACGGTGGCCCGCCCCGGCGAGCAGGCGCGGAAGGTCGACTGCGACACGCTGGGGACGCCGGCGGCGGTGGCCAGCCAGGCGATGAAGGCGAAGCGCGAGGTCGTGGACCGTTTCGATTCCGACTACTTCAAGGCCAACGGCGCGGGCGACGGCAGCGACGAGGCCAGCGCCGACGGCACCGGCGCGATCGCGATCGGCGCGGGCGCGAAGACGCAGCCGTGGGTGAGCGACGAGCTCGGCCAATCGTTCGAGGCCGTCGGCGCCGTGGCGATCGGCAACAACGCCGTCGCCGAAGGCTACGAATCCATGGCCATGGGCGTGAACGCGCACGCCTGGATGAACGCCTCCACCGCGATCGGCGGCGACAGCAACGCCTTCGGCATCGGCGCCAGCGCCTTCGGCCAGGGCAGCCTGGCGATGGGCGACGCCAGCGTGGCGCTCGGCCAGTCGGCGGTGACGCTGGGTTATGGCAACACCGCCGTCGGCGCGCATGCATCGGCCAGCGCCGAGCAGGCCGCAACCGCGGTCGGCGCGCTGAGCGAGGCCGGCGGCATGGGGTCGACCGCGGTCGGCGGCCAGGCCATCGCCATGGGCGAGGGCAGCCTGGCCGCGGGCTTCGATGCGCAGGCCGGCGGCTACGAATCGGTCGCCATCGGCGGCCACGCGCGCGTGGGCCTGGGCGATTCGGGCGTCGGCATCGGCGCGAATGCCGCCGCGCTCGGCGACGGCGCGGTCGGCGTGGGCAACAACAGCCTGGCCAACGGCAGCAACACCGTCGCGGCCGGCCACAACGCCGCCGCCAACAGCGCCGGCGCGGTCGCCATCGGCGGCAGCGACTGGGTCGACCTCGACGGCGACGGTATGCCCGACGTCGGCGAGGCGACGCTCGCCGAGGGCCAGAACGCCATCGCAGTGGGCAACTACGCGGGCGCCAGCGGCGACGGCGCGCAGGCGATCGGCGCCGGCGCGGGCGCGCTCGCGGCCAACGCCACCGCCAGCGGCGCGATGAGCCAGGCCGGGGGCGAGAACAGCACCGCCACTGGCGCCAACAGCATCGCCAACGGCATCGAAAGCAGCGCCTACGGTTCGCAGAGCTATGCCGATGCCGATTACTCGACCGCAGTCGGCGGCGGCAGTCTTGCACTGGGGGCCGGTGCGTCCGCGCTGGGCAACGGCACCAATGCATTGGGCGACTACAGCAACGCCATCGGCTACGGCGCCAACGCACAGGGCACGGACGCATCCGCCGTCGGTCGCGACGCGTCCGCCAGCGGAACCGCCGCGCTGGCGCTGGGCGCGCTGACGAAGACCCAGGCCGACGCCTCCACGGCGATCGGTTACGGCAGCTACACCGGCCTGGGCGCGACCGGCTCGACCGCGCTGGGTTTCGCCTCGGCCACCGGCGACGGCGCCACCGGCAGCTTCGCGGCCGGCATGCTGAGCTACGCCAAGCAGAGCGGCAGCATCGCCATCGGCAGCTTCGGCGCGCGCATCATCGACGGCACGATCGTACTCAGCAACACCTACGCCGACGGCCTGGGCGCAGTGGCGCTGGGCCTGGGTGCGCACGCGTTGCAGGACGACAACCTGGCGCTGGGCACGATGTCCGAAGCCGATGCCGCCAATGCCGTCGCGCTGGGCGCGTTCTCGGTCGCCGACCGCGACAACACCGTCTCGGTCGGCCGCGAGGGCGGCGAACGCCAGATCACCCATGTCGCCGCCGGCACCGAGGCCACCGACGCGGTGAACGTCGCGCAGCTCGAATCGGCCACGCAGTACGTGGCGGTGAACGGCGCCGGTGACGGCAGCGATGCGGCGCAGGCGTCCGGCGAGAACGGCAGCGCGGTTGGCGCGAACGCGGTCGCCGGAGGCGTGCAGGCCAGTGCGTTGGGCTACCAGGCCGATGCCGCAGGCGATTATGCGACGGCGGTGGGCGACAACACGCTGGCGCTGGGCACCGGCTCGTCGGCGATCGGCAGCGGCGCTACTGCGCTGGGCGAGTTCAGCCAGGCCAGCGGCTACGCCGCGGTCGCCAGCGGCGACCAGGCCATTGCGATTGGCAACGGCAGCAACAGCGGCGGCATCGGCTCGATCGCGATCGGTCCGACCGCGAGCGTGGAAGGCGGCAATGGCGTGGCGATCGGCGCGAACAGCATCGCGCGGGGCATCGCCGCCAACGCCATCGGCGCCAATTCGCAGGCCGTGGGCCTGGCCGCCACCGCGGTAGGCTGGAACGCGTGGGCGACCGGCCGCGAGTCGACGGCGCTGGGCATGGGTGCCTACGCCAGCCAATGGGAGGCGACCGCCGTGGGCGTGGGCGCGTCGGCCGACGGCCTGTTCGCTACCGCCGTAGGTGCCTACACGCAGGCATCGGACGTTTCGACCGTGGTCGGCCAGGGCTCGGTCTCCGACATCGCGGGTGCCGCGTACGGCGTGCAGGCACGTGCGGGGATGTACGGCGTGGCATTGGGCAACAACGCCGCCACCGGCGAAGGTGGCGTGGCGGTGGGCATGAACGCGCTGGCGGGGATGGACGGCAACAGCGTGACCGGGGCCACGCACGCCACCGCGATCGGCAACGAGGCATGGGCGACCGAGGATGGCGCCACGGTGGTGGGCTACAACAGCTACGCGCAGGCGGTGGACTCGGCGGTGCTTGGCTCGAACACCTGGACCACGAAGGAAGCGACCAACAGCGTCGCGCTCGGCGCCGGCACGCTGGCCGACCGCGCCAACAGCGTCTCGGTGGGCGCGGCGCAGGAGTGGACCGACGCCGCGGGCGTGGTGCACGCGGCGATCGACCGCCAGATCACCAACGTGGCGGCGGGCACCGAGGCGACCGATGCGGTCAACAAGGCGCAGCTCGACGAAGTCGCCGACAGCGTGGGCGACGCCAACGACTACCTGTCGGTGAACGGCCTGGGCGACGGCAGCGATGCGGCGCAGGCGTTCGGCGAGAACGCCACCGCGGTCGGCCCGACCGCGATCGCCGGCGGCGTGCAGAGCAGCGCGTTCGGCTACCAGGCGGATGCGGAAGGCGATTACTCGACCGCGATCGGCGACAGCGCGCTGGCGCTCGGCACGGGTTCGTCGGCGATCGGCAGCGGCGCGTCCGCGCTGGGCGAGTACAGCCAGGCCAGCGGCTACGGCGCGGTTGCCGGCGGCGACCACAGCATGGCCTATGGCGAGAATGCGCAGGCCGGCGCAGCCAGCAGCATCGCGATCGGCATGGACAGCGATTCGCAGTCGGCCGCCGGCATCGCCATGGGCATGGCCAGCCAGACGCAGGGCTGGGGCGCGGTCGCCATCGGCACGCAGACGGCCGCCAGCGGCATGGGCGCCACCGCCGTGGGCATGTTCTCCTCGGCCGAGGGCTTCCAGAACGCATCGGCCTTCGGCCTGGCGGCAACGGCCGCCGGCTGGAACAGCGTCGCGCTCGGCGGCGGCTCGTGGGCCAACGGCATGTTCGCCACCGCGGTGGGTGCGGAGAGCCAGGCGCTCGACTTCGGCGTCGCGCTCGGCCAGGGCACGTATGCAGACGCGGCCGGCACCGCGCTGGGCACGCAGAGTTCGGCGGGCACGACCGGCACGGCGGTCGGCGGCGGGGCGAGCGCCTGGGGCGACCACACCCTCGCGCTGGGCAGCAATGCCCTGGCGGGCATGGATGCGGACAGCGTCACCAGCGGCGAGCACACCACCGCCGTCGGCGGCGAGGCGTGGGCGACCGAGGACGGCGCCACGGTGGTGGGCTACAACAGCTACGCGCAGGCGGTGAACTCCACCGTGCTCGGCTCCAATGCATGGGTCACCAAGGACGCCGAGAACAGCGTGTCGCTGGGCGCGGAGTCGCTGGCCGACCGCGCCAACACGGTGTCGGTGGGCGCGGCGCAGGACTGGACCGACGCGGCGGGCGTGGTGCATTCGGCGATCGACCGCCAGGTCACCAACGTGGCGGCGGGCACCGAGGCGACCGATGCGGTGAACAAGTCGCAGCTGGACGAGGTGGCGGCCGGGGCCAGCGAGGCCAGCCACTACTTCGCGGCCAGCGGCGCGCAGGACGGCAGCGACGATGCGGTGGTGAACGGCCAGGGCGCGGTGGCGGCGGGCGGCAAGGCGCTGGCCAACGCGGCGGGCACGACCGCGGTCGGCGCGAACGCCCGGGCGGGGAAGATCAGCGCGTCGGCCTTCGGCAGCAACGCCAATGCGGCGGGGACCAACGCGACCGCGCTGGGAGCGAACACCCAGGCGCTGGCGGCGACGGCCTCGGCGCTGGGGTCGAACGCGCAGGCGCGGGCGGCGGGCTCGACCGCGACCGGCTACGACGCGCGGGTGCTCGATGCGGCCACGGACGGGACCGCGGTGGGCGCGCGGGCGCAGGTGACGGCGGCGAACGGCGTGGCGCTGGGGGCGGGTTCGGTGGCCGACCGCGCGGACAGCGTGTCGATCGGCAGCGCCGGCCACGAGCGCCAGCTGACCAACGTCGCCGCCGGCACCGCCGACACCGACGCGGTCAACGTCGCGCAGTTCAACTCGGCGCTCGACGACGTCGACGCCGGCCTGGCCGGCACGGTGAAGTACGACGACGACGACAAGTCGACGCTGACGCTGGAAGGCGCCGGCGGCACCACCATCGCCAACGTCGCCGCGGGCGCGCTGACGGCCACCAGCACCGAAGCGGTGAACGGCGCGCAGCTGTTCGGCTTCGGCGACTCGATGGCGCAGTCGCTGGGCGGGGGCGCGGCGATGGGGGCGAACGGCTTCACCGGTCCGGTGTACGCGATCCAGGGCGGGAGCTACTACAACGTGGGCGACGCGCTGGGCGCGCTGGACGGCGCGATCAGCGGCATCGACAGCCGCCTGAGCCAGCTGGAAACCGGCGGTACGGGCGCCACGGATGCGGCTTCGGCGCCGGCCACGGCCTCGAGCACGGCGCGTCCGGTCGACGACCGCGTGGCCGACGGCGATGCCACCGGTCCGTCGCGAGAGACCGACGGCGCCGGCGCGCCGCGGCCGTCCACCGGCGGGCCGTCGACCGGCGGCCAGTCCGCACCGGTGGCGCAGGCGCCGGGGGCCGCGGATCCGGCGACGCTGGAGTCGGCGAAGAGCTACACCGACACCACCGCGACCAAGACCCTGGCCTCGGCCAACGCCTACACCGACAGCAAGTTCAGCGCGCTGGACGACCAGTTCCAGGCGCTCAGCGACGACGTCGGCTACCGGCTCAGCCAGCAGGACGAGCGGATCGACCGGATGGGCGCCATGAGCTCGGCGATGATGAACATGGCGATCAACGCCGGCGGCTCGCGCAGTCCGCGCGGGCGGGTGGCGGTGGGCGCCGGCTGGCAGAACGGCGAGAGCGCGCTGTCGGTCGGCTATTCGAAGCAGATCGGCGATCGCGCTTCGTTCAGCATCGGAGGCGCCTTCAGCGGCGACGAGAACTCGGCAGGCATCGGCTTCGGCCTGGACCTGTAGCGGCCTGCGTGGTCCGCGTCGCCGGCTCCGCCGGCGGCGCGACGCACGCCGCCGGCCCGGTCACAGCCTTCTCCCGGCCCAGCCACCGTCGACGCGGACCACGTTCCTCCCCCCAGCGGCCCCCGGCGGCCCCCCGGGCCGGGTTTTGTGCGCCGCGCCTCGCGGAACCTCCCCCCCCGCCCGCGGTCGCAGCAGGGCCCGATCGCCCGTCCGCAGGGCCTGCCGGGGCGCCGGTGGCCCGTTCCGCGCGGATCCGGCGTTCCGGGAGTCCGAACCCGTCCTCTCTCGGTCCTTCGTTCCATGAATGGAACGTTGGGAACTTCTGCCGCCTTTAGCAGTCGGATATGGACACTGCTAACATGACGCCCATGACCACGACCCCCTATCCCCTCGTCGCCAACAACCTGCCGGTCCCCAGCGCGCTCGGCTCGCTGGACGCCTACATCGGCGCGGTGCACCAGATCCCGGTGCTCTCCGTCGAGGACGAGCAGGCGCTGGCCCGCCGCTTCCGCGACCAGGAAGACCTCGACGCCGCCCGCGAACTGGTGCATTCGCACCTGCGCTTCGTCGTGCACGTCGCGCGCGGCTACAACGGCTACGGCCTGCCGCTCGGCGACCTGATCCAGGAAGGCAACATCGGCCTGATGAAGGCGGTCAAGCGCTTCGACCCCACGGTCGGCGTGCGCCTGGTGAGCTTCGCGGTGCACTGGATCCGCGCCGAGATGCACGAGTACATCCTCAAGAACTGGCGCATCGTCAAGGTCGCCACGACCAAGGCGCAGCGCAAGCTGTTCTTCAACCTGCGCAAGAGCAAGACCCGCCTGGGCTGGCTCAACGCGGAGGAAGTGCGCGCGGTCGCGCAGGACCTCAACGTCTCCGAGCGCGAGGTGCTGGAGATGGAGTCGCGCCTGTCCGGCCGCGACATCGGCTTCGACGCGCCCGCCAGCGACGACGACGACCATGCCCCGCCGTCCCCGGCGGCCTACCTGACCGCCCACGACGAGGATCCGTCCGAGGCCTACGAGCGCATGGACAGCGAGGACCACCAGCTGCAGCTGCTGCGCGAAGGGCTCTCGCGCCTGGACGAGCGCTCGCGCGACATCATCCGCCGCCGCTGGCTGGACGCCGACAGCAAGGTCACGCTGCAGGAGCTGGCCGACGAGTACGGCGTGTCCGCCGAGCGCATCCGCCAGGTCGAGGCCAACGCGCTGAAGAAGATGAAGGCGCTGTTCGCGGCTTGAGGCCGTGATTCGTGATTGGCAATTGGTGATTCGAACAAGCGAACGGCCCGGGAAACCGGGCCGTTCGGCGTTTGTGCATCATCCTCGCCTGAAACGAGGTCCGGACGCCCGTCCTTCGAATCACCAATCACCAATCACGAATCACGAATCACGAATCACGGCCCAGGATGATCCGCGCCGCGCGCTGGTAGCTCCAGTACGCCCAGGTCCAGTCGAGCATCACCGCCAGACGGTTGCGGAAGCCGATCAGGAAGAAGATGTGCGCGACGAGCCAGAACCACCAGGCGAGCGCGCCCGAGAGCTCGAGCTTCCCCAGGTGCACCACCGCGGCCATGCGGCCGATGGTGGCGAGGTTGCCGTAGTCGCGGTAGCGGAACGGCGCGGTCGCCTTGCCGCCGATGCGCGCGCGGATCGCCCGCGCGACGTGGCGGCCCATCTGCTTGGCGGCGGGCGCGACCCCGGGGACCGGCCTGCCGTCCTGCTGCACCGCCGCCAGGTCGCCGGCGACGAACACGTCCGCGACGCCCGGCACCGACAGGTCGGGCTGCACCGGCACGCGCCCGGCGCGGTCGAGCGGCACGCCGAGCGCGCGTGCCAGCGGGGACGCCGCGACGCCCGCCGCCCACAGCACCGTGCGCGCGGCGATGCGTTCGCCGCCCAGCAGCACGCCGTCCGCATCGATCGCGGCCACCGGCGTACCGGTGCGCACCTCGACGCCCAGCCGTTCCAGCTGCCGCCGCGCCTTCTCCGACAGCGCTTCCGGGAAGGTCGAGAGCACCCGTGGCCCGGCCTCGAGCAGCAGCACGCGCGCGTGGCGCGGGTCGATGCGGCGGAATTCGCGCTTCAGGGTGTGGCGCGCGATCTCGGCGAGCGTGCCGGCCAGCTCGACCCCGGTCGGGCCGCCGCCGACGATGGCGAAGGTGAGCAGCGCGCGCCGCGCCCCAGGGTCCTCCTCCGCCTCGGCCCGTTCGAACGCCGACAGGATGCGGCGGCGGATGTGCAGCGCGTCGTCGAGCGTCTTGAGCCCCGGTGCGTGCGGCTCCCATTCCTCGTGGCCGAAGTAGGCATGGGTGGCGCCGCTGGCCAGCAGCAGGAAGTCGTAGCGCAGCGGCGGCCCGCGCCGCACCCGGACCTCGCGCCGCGCGGCGTCGATGCCTTCCACCGCCTCCATCAGCACGGTCACGTTGCGCTGCCGGCGCAGGATGTGGCGCAGCGGCGCGGCGATGTCGGGCGCCGACAGGCCCGCGGTCGCGACCTGGTAGAGCAGCGGCTGGAACAGGTGGTGGTTGCCGCGGTCGACCAGGGTCACGCGCACCGGCGCCGAGGCCAGCGCCCGCGTCGCCCAGAGTCCGGCGAAGCCGCCGCCGACGATCACGACGTGGGGAAGGGCGGGCGCGTCCATGGCGACAGCATGCCGCAAGCGCGCGAGGCATGCATTGTGGGAGCGACGGAAGTCGCGACGGGCGCGCCGGGAAGTCGCGGCGGGTGCATCGGGAAAGCGTCGCGACTTCCGTCGCTCCCACAATGCCGGCATCGACGACCGTCGACGGGCGCCTACGCAACCTCGGCGTCGCGGTCGATCCGCGAATGCGCCCGCGTGTCGCGCATCGTCGCGTACACCAGCAGCGAGACCGCCACGCAGCAGCACACGTACACGTAGAAGTACGACTCGTGCCCGATCCGCTTGAACCACAGCGCCAGGAACTCGGTGCTGCCGCCGAACACCGCCAGCGCCACCGCGTAGGGCAGGCCCACGCCCAGCGCGCGGACGTGCGCGGGGAACAGCTCCGCCTTCACCACCGCGTTGACCGCGGTGTAGCCGCTGGTGATCGCCAGCCCCGCCATCACCCAGGCGAAGGCCTGTGCCACCGTGCCGGCGCCGGCGATGCCGCGCAGGATCGGATGGAAGCACAGCGTGCCCAGCACGCCGAACCCCACCAGCACCGCGCGCCGTCCGACCTTGTCCGACAGCGCGCCCACCAGCGGCTGCAGCAGCATGTAGAGGAACAGCGAGGCCGCCGAGACCAGCGTCGCCTCGGCCTTGCCGAAGCCGCCGGTGTTGACCAGGAACTTCTGCGTGTAGGTGGTGAAGGTGTAGAACGCGATCGTCCCGCCCATGGTCAGCCCGACCACGGTCAGCACCTCGCGCGGATAGCGCGCCAGCTCGCGCAGGCTGCCGAGCCGCGCGTCGCCGCGGTGCCGGGACTCGGCGGCGGCGAAGGATTCGGTCTCCTGCATGCCGCGGCGCAGGTACAGCGCAGTGGCCGCCAGCAGCGCGCCGACCGCGAACGGGATCCGCCAGCCCCACGCTTCCAGCTGCGCCTCGCTGAGCACGGCCTGCTGCAGCAGCACCAGCAGCGCCAGCGCGATCAGCTGGCCCATGATCAGGGTGACGTACTGGAAGCTCGACCAGAAGCCGCGGTGCGCGCGGTCGGCCATCTCGCTCAGGTAGGTGGCCGAGGTGCCGTACTCGCCGCCCAGGCTCAGCCCCTGCAGCAGCCGCGCGAACAGCAGCAGCGCGGTCGCGCCCAGGCCGATGCGCTCGTAGCCGGGCGCCAGCGCGATCAGCAGCGAGCCCGCGCACATCAGCAGCACCGACAGCACCAGCGCCCGCTTGCGGCCGTGGCGGTCGGCGTAGATCCCCATCAGCCAGCCGCCCAGCGGGCGCATCAGGAAGCCGATCCCGAACACCGCCGCCGCGTCCAGCAGCTGCGCGGTGTCGTCGCCCCTGGGGAAGAAGTGCGGCGCGAAGTAGATCGCGAACGCCGAGTAGGCGTACCAGTCGTACCACTCCACCAGGTTGCCGACCGAGCCGCTGAAGATGCTGCGCAGGCGTCGTGCGGGGGTCATCGCGGCGTTGCTGGACTGCGCTGCGGTCATCGGCTGGCCCTGGCGGGAGGCCGCCATTGTGGCGCAACTCCGCGCGCGGCCTTCACGCCCTGCACTTGTAGGAGCGACGGAAGTCGCGACAATGCCACCAGCCGCGCCGCGACCCCACGACGCCAGGACACCCGATGGACGCCCCCGAGAAACGCATCGCCCTGCTGATCGACGCCGACAACGCCCCGGCCTCGAAGATCGACGTCATCCTCGCCGAGATCGCGCGCCACGGCGTGGCCAACGTGCGCCGCGCCTACGGCAACTGGAAGAGCCAGCACCTCGTCGGCTGGGAGAAGGCCCTGCACGCCTACGCGATCCGGCCGATCCAGCAGTTCGCCTACTCCACCGGCAAGAACGCCTCGGACATGGCGATGGTGATCGACGCGATGGACCTGCTGTACGCGCGCAACCTCGACGGCTTCGCGATCGTTTCCAGCGACGCCGACTTCACCCCGCTGGTGATGCGCCTGCGCAGCGACGGCGTGAGCGTCTACGGCTTCGGCGAGGAGAAGACGCCCGAGCCCTTCGTCAAGGCCTGCTCGGTGTTCCTGTACCTGGAGAAGCTCGGCGCGCCGGAGGCGCGCGACGCCGCCGCGACGACCGGCAGGGCGCGCAGCACGCAGGAGCTGCAGGCCGACGCGGCGCTGGTGCGGCTGCTGCGCAACGCCGTGGATGCCGCGCAGGGCGACGACGGCTGGTCGCACCTGGGCGCGGTAGGCAGCCACATCAGCAACCAGGGCTCGTTCGATTCGCGCAACTACGGCTACCGCAAGTTCAGCGACCTGGTCGAGGCCAGCGGGCTGTTCGAGGTGCGCAAGCAGGGCGTGTCGATCGCGGTGCGGCCGAAGGCATCGGGCGCGACGCGCAAGCGGGCGCGCAAGAAAGCGGCCGGCTAGGGCGCCGGCAGGCTCGTCGGGACGCCTGCAGTCCGTTCTCGTCATTCCCGCGAAGGCGGGAATCCATGGACGTTGTCCTTGGTGCGATCCCTCCCGCAAGGGAGAGGTGCCGCCGAACGTCCATGGATCCCCGCCTTCGCGGGGATGACGCCTCCATGGGGGTGGAGGCGAAACCGAAACCGAAACCAGCGCCCCCGGGCTGGCCGATGATGGGTATCGCTTCGCTCCACCATCCTACGGATTGCCCGGCCTAGTACAGGTCCGCCGGATCCACGTCCAGCGACCAGCGCGCCTTGCGCGCTTCCGGCAGCGCGTACAGCGTCGGCATCGCCGCGTCGAGCGCGGCGTGCAGCGTGCGCCGGTCCGGCGCCGACAGCAGCAGCTGCGCGCGATGCAGGCCCGCGCGCCGCGGCATCGGCGCCGGCAGCGGGCCATGCCGCTCCAGCCCCGGCGCCGCGCGATCGGCCGGCATGGGCGCGACGTCGTCGAACACGCGCCGTGCCGCGTGCAGGAACTGCATCGGCGCGTCGGCATGCTTCGCCTCCGCGCGCAGCAGCGCCAGGTGCGCGAACGGCGGGAAGCCGGCCGCCTCGCGCTGCGCGAGCTCCTCCTCGGCGAAGGCGTGGTAGCCGCCCCGCACCAGCGTCTGCAGCAACGGATGGTCGGGATGGTGCGTCTGCAGCAGCACCTCGCCGGGCCTGTCGGCGCGGCCGGCGCGGCCGGCGACCTGGATGAGCAGCTGCGCGAGCTTCTCGCCGGCGCGGAAGTCGGCGGAGAACAGGCCTTCATCGATGCCCACCACGCACACCAGCACCAGGTTGGGCAGGTCGTGGCCCTTGGCCAGCATCTGGGTGCCGACCAGCACGCCGGCGCGCGCGCCGAGCGCGTCGAAGTGGCGCTCCAGCGCGTCCTTGCCACGCGTACTGCCGCGGTCCACGCGCAGCACCGGCACGCCGGCGAAGCGCTCGGCCAGCAGCGCCTCGATGCGCTCGGTACCCACGCCCTGCGGCTGCAGCGCCAGGCTCGCGCAGTCGGGACAGGCCAGCGGCACCGGCTGGCGCGCACCGCAGTGGTGGCACTGCAGGCGGCGGCCGCCGGCGTGCACGGTCATGGGCGTGCTCTGCTGCGGAGTGCTGCAGCGCCTGCACTGCGCGCTCCAGCCGCAGTCGTGGCACAGCAGCACCGGCGCGTAGCCGCGGCGGTTCTTGAACACCAGCACCTGGCCGCCGGCGTCGAGCGCCTTGCCGACCGCGTCGAGCAGCTCGGCCGACAGCCCGGCCTCGAGCGGGCGCTTGCGCACGTCCAGCACGCGCACGCGCGGCGGCCTGGCCTCGCCCGCGCGCCGCGACAGCCGCAGGTGCGCATAGCGGCCGGCGCGCGCGTTGTGCAGCGATTCCAGCGAGGGCGTCGCGCTGCCCAGCAGCACCGGCACGCCCAGCGCCTTGCCGCGCACCAGGGCGAAGTCGCGCGCGTGGTAGCGGATGCCGTCCTGCTGCTTGTAGCTGGCGTCGTGCTCCTCGTCGACGACCACCAGCCCGGCCTCGGGCAGCGGCATGAACACCGCCGAGCGCGTGCCCACCACCACCCGCGCCTCGCCGCGCAGCGCCGCGGCCCAGGTGCGCGCGCGCTCGCCGTCGTTCAGGCCGGAATGGCTGGCGTGCACCGGCACGCCCAGGCGCACGCGGAAGCGCGCCAGCAGCTGCGGCGTCAGCCCGATCTCGGGCACCAGCACCAGCGCCTGGCGGCCGCGCGCCAGGCAGTCGGCGATCGCCTGCAGGTAGACCTCGGTCTTGCCGCTGCCGGTGACGCCGTCGAGCAGCAGTGCGGCGAAGCCCGCGTGCCCACCCGACTGCGCGGCGCGGACCGCGGCGATCGCGGCGGCCTGCTCGGCGTTCGGCTCGGGGCCGGGTTGCGGCGCCGGCGCCAGCCGCGAGGCGGCGATCGCGACGCGCTCGACCAGCGCGCGCTTGCCCAGCGCGCGCG
>JAYRKR010000126.1:0-7156 GCA_041905645.1 Luteimonas sp. | reverse complement strand
CGTCCCGCCGCGGCGGGCACCGCCGGGGCGTCTTCGCCCGAGGCGTCGCCGGCCGCGGCGGGAACGGCCGCGGCCGTCCGTGCCGCGCGGTCCTGGGGCGCGCCGGGCAGGCGTCCGTAGCGCTGGTGGAAGCGCAGCGCCTCGTCGTACAGCGCGTTGAGGTCGGACAGCGACAGCGCGGCGACCGTGCGCGGCCGCGCCGGTTCGCGGTCCGGATGCAGGCTCGCCACGTGGCGACGATAGGCGTGGCGCAACTCGTCGATCCCGCAGTCGGGCTGCAGGCCGAGGTCGAGGTAGAGGTCGGCGTAGTCGGGGGTCTTCATCGTGCGTCCCGCGCCTATCGTAGCCGTGCGCCCGCGGCCGGTGCAGGGGGCGTCGCATTGGCCGCGTTCGGGTCCCGCATACGTTTCTCCGGTTGCAGGCAACGGTGCGCGGGGACGCCATGAACGCCATCAACCAACGAATGCCGTCGCCGACGGACGCGGCCGAGGCCGGCCAGGGGAGCGGGCCGTGGATCGAACTGGACGGCGCGAGCTTCGATCCGTGGCGGATCGCCGCCGTCCGCCATCGCCTGTGCGGGCATCCGCTGCTGCAGCCGGACGCGCTGGTCGCCCTCGGCGGCCGCCTCGAGGCGCGCGGCAGCATCCGCAGCCATGCGAGCGGCGCCAAGCCGGGCACGCCGTTCAACTCCGCGCCCGACCTGTTCCCCAACCCGAAGTCCGCGACCGACACCCTGCGCGCGGTCGCCGATGCCAAGGCCTGGACGTCGCTACTCAACGTGCAGATCGACCCGACCTACCGGGAACTGGTCGGCGAGGTGCTAGAGAGCGTGCGCCCGCGGGTGGACGCCGTGGACCCTGGCATGTGCCATCGCGGCGGCTGGATCTTCGTCACCTCGCCGAACACGGTCACGCCGTTCCACTTCGACAAGGAACACAACTTCATCCTGCAGGTCCAGGGCCGCAAGCGCATCTACGTCTGGGACCACCGCGACACCGTGGTCGCCAGCGAGCACGCGCGCGACCTGTTCCACCTGAGCAACGAGCGCTACCTGCTGCGCTGGCGCGAGGAGTTCCGGGAGCGGGCGCAGGTCTTCGACCTCGAGCCGGGGCAGGGCGCCTACATGCCGTCGACCAGCCCGCACATGGTCGAGAACGGCGATGGACCGTCGATCACGGCGAGCTTCACCTACTACACCGACGCCACGCGCCGGGACGCGCTGCTGCACCGCTCGCATGCGCTGATGCGCAGGCTGCGCTTCACGCCGCCCGCGGTGGCGCCGGCCTCGGCCTTCGATGCCGCGACCCACGCGATCGCGTCGCTGCTGGCGCGCGCGCCAGCGCCGCGGGCGTACGCCGAGGTCGCGGCACCGTGAGCACGCGTGCGCCGAGGGTGTCATGCCGCCGCACGGCGAGGGTGCCGTGAGCCGGGCCGTGCCGGAATCGCCGGTGCCGAGCGAAGCCGTCGGCCTGTCCGACGTGCTGCCGCTGGCGACCTCGGGATCCGGCGGCGACCACGCCGCCGCGTTCCCGCCGGCGCTCGCGGATGCGTGGACGGCCGCGCTGGCGGCCGGCGGTGCGCCCGAGGCCCTGCTGTGCGCGGCGCTGGCGGTCGCGGAGTCGCGGCTGACCGGCGCGGACGCGGTCGTCGCCACGGTCCTCGACGCGCGAGGCATCCGCCAGCGCGAACTCGACGCGGTGCGGGGCGCGCCGGTGGCGACCCTGCTGAGCCAATCCGGCGACCTGCACGGGACCGCGTCCCCGGTGGCGGTTGCATGGACGGTCGCGGGGCCGGGGGCGGCGGCCGATCCCGGGGAAGCGTCCGCGCTTTCCTCCTGGCGCGTGGACGATGCCGGCGGCGTGCCGTCGCTGGTGGCGGGATTCCGCGACCCGTTCGGGCACGAGGCGGTCGCGCTGCTCGCCGATGCGACGCTGCGCGCGCTCGCCGGCCTGCTCGCCGGCCCGGACGACGCCACGACCGAAGGCATCGACATCCTCGATCCCGCGCAGCGCGAACGCATGCTGCGCGAATGGAACGACACCGCGCGGCCGCGGTCGCTGCGCGATACCGTGCACGGCCGGTTCGCCACGGTCCGGGACCGGGCGCCGGACGCGGCGGCGGTGGTCGATGCCGCCGGCACGCTCAGCTACGCCGAGCTCGACCTGCGCGCGTCCGCCCTGGCCGCGCGCCTGCACGCCGAAGGCGTGGCCGCCGGCGACGTGGTCGCGGTGTGCATGGAGCGCTCGGCGCAGGCCGTGGTCGCGGTGCTCGCCGTGCTCAAGGCGGGCGCGGCCTACCTGCCGCTGGATGCCGCGCAGCCGGAGGCGCGGCTCGCCTTCACCCTCGACGATGCCGGCGTGCGCGTGGCGCTGCTCGACGCCGTGCACCGCGACCTGCTGCCGGGTCGCGCGCTGCGCCGCGTCGTGCTCGACGGCGCGACCGGCCCCGCGGACCCGGCGGGCGCCGGCGACACGGGCGCCGCGACCGGCATCGACGGCGACGCGCTCGCCTACGTGATGTACACCTCCGGATCGACCGGGACGCCGAAGGGCGTGGAGATCCGGCACCGCTCGATCCTGCGGCTCGCCTGCGACGTCGACTACATCGAGCTCGACGCGCGCACGCGCATGCTGCACGCCGCGCCGCTGGGCTTCGACGCCTCGACGCTGGAGCTGTGGGGGCCGCTGCTCAACGGCGGCTGCGTCGTGGTGCACGACGAGGCCCTGCCCACGGGCGCGGGGCTGGAGGCGACGATCCGCCGCCACGGCGTGACCACGGCGTGGCTGACCGCGGCGCTGTTCAACGCCGTGGTCGACGAGGATCCGCTTCGGCTCGCCGGCCTGCAGGCGCTGTTCACCGGCGGCGAGGCGCTGTCGGTGGACCACGTGCGGCGCATGCGCGC
Organism: Luteimonas sp.; assembly: GCA_041905645.1. GTDB lineage: Bacteria > Pseudomonadota > Gammaproteobacteria > Xanthomonadales > Xanthomonadaceae > Luteimonas. The sequence goes on along the minus strand of JAYRKR010000126.1, from coordinate 4,254 downwards.
GGCCGCGCCGGGCGTGGCGCTGCACAACGGCTACGGGCCGACCGAGTGCACCACCTTCACCTGCACCCACAGGATCCCGGCCGTGCTGCCGGCCGAGGCCGCGTCGATCCCGATCGGCCGCCCGATCGCCGACACCCGGGTCTACGTCCTCAACCCGCGCGGCGAGCCCGTGCCGGCCGGCGTGGTGGGCGAGCTGCACGTCGGCGGCGAGGGGCTGGCGCGTGGCTACCTGGGCCGTCCCGAGCTGACGGTCGAGCGCTTCGTCCCCGATCCGTTCCATTCCTCATCGTCCAACCGTGTCGCGGGAGCGGGCGACGACGCGCGCCTCTACCGCACCGGCGACCGCGTGCGCTACCTGGCCGACGGCAGCATCGAGTTCGTCGGTCGCGCCGACCACCAGGTCAAGATCCGCGGCTTCCGTATCGAGCCGGGCGAGATCGAGGCGGCGCTCGCGCGGCACGCGGGCGTGCGCGCGTGCGCCGTGGTCGCCCGCGACGACCGCGCCGGCGGCCGGCAGCTGGTCGCCTACTACGTGGCGCAGGGCGCCGTGCCGTCGGCGCCGGAGCTGCGCGCCTTCCTGGCGGCGTCGCTGCCGGACTTCATGGTGCCGGCGCGCTACGTGCGGCTCGACGCGCTGCCGGTCACCGCCAACGGCAAGCTGGACCGGCGCGCGCTGCCCGCGCCCGGGCGCGGGCGCCCGGAGCTGGCGGCGGCCTGGGAGCCGGGCGCCGACGCCCTGGAGCTGGCGCTGTGCGAGCTGTTCGCCGCGCTGCTCGACATCGACCGGGCCGGGCGCCACGACAACTTCTTCGAGCTCGGCGGCAGCTCGCTGCTCGCCGTGCAGCTGGCCGAGCGCATCCGCCGCCTGCCCGCATGCGACGGCGCGTCGCCCGGGAGCTTCGCGGTGGCGACGATCTTCGGCCACCCGACGCCGGCCCTGCTGGCCTCGGCGATGCGCGGCCGCTCCGCGCAGGCCATCGACGCCGCGCGGATCGCGTGCGGCGCCCGCGGCGGCCGGCCCGACGACCCCATCGCGATCGTCGCGATGGCCGGGCGCTTCCCCGGCGCGGCCGACGTCGAGGCGTTCTGGCGCAACCTCTGCGAGGCGCGCGACACGATCCGCCACTTCGACGCCGGCAGGCTCGACCCCTGGGTCAGCGCCTCCGAGCGCGCCGACCCGGACTACGTGCCCGCGCGCGGCGTGATCGACGACGTCGAGCTGTTCGACGCCGCGTTCTTCGGCATCGGGCCGCGCGAAGCGGAGCTGATGGACCCGCAGCAGCGGGTCTTCCTCGAGCTGTGCTGGGAATGCATGGAGCGCGGCGGCCACGCGCCCGGCGCCGCGGGCGGGCCGGTCGGCGTCTTCGCGGGGATGTACAACGCCACCTATTTCCAGCGCCACGTGGCGAGGCACCCGGAGCTGGTCGACAAGGTCGGCGCCTTCCAGGTGATGCTCGGCAACGAGAAGGACTACATCGCCACGCGGGTGGCGCACAAGCTCGACCTCACCGGGCCGGCGATCAGCGTGCACACCGGCTGCTCGACCTCGCTGGTGGCGATCTGCCAGGCCGTCGACAGCCTGCGCGCCGGGCGCTGCGACATGGCCCTGGCCGGCGGCGTGTCGATCACCTGCCCGCCGGCCAGCGGCTACCGCTACCAGGAGGGTTCGATGCTGTCGCCCGACGGGCGCACGCGCACCTTCGACGCGGACGCGAAGGGCACGGTGTTCAGCGACGGCGCCGCGGTGGTGCTGCTCAAGCGCCTGCCGGACGCCCTCGCGGACGGCGACGAGGTGCTGGCGCTGATCCGCGGCGGCGCGGTGAACAACGACGGCGCCGACCGCGCCAGCTTCACCGCGCCGAGCGCGGAAGGGCAAGCGGCGCTGGTGGCGATGGCCCTGGACGACGCGGGCGTGGACGCGCGCAGCATCGGCTACGTCGAGGCGCACGGGACCGCGACGCCGCTCGGCGACCCGATCGAGATCGAGGGGCTGACCAAGGCCTTCCGCCGGCACACGCCCGAGGCCGGCTTCTGCCGGATCGGCTCGGCCAAGAGCAACGTCGGCCACCTGGTGATCGCCGCCGGCGCCACCGGCGTGATCAAGACCGCGCTGTCGCTGCGCGAGGGCCGCATCCCGGCCAGCCTGCACTTCGCCGCGCCGAACCCGGCGATCGACTTCGCGGCCTCGCCCTTCGTGGTCAACGACGCGCTGGCGCCGTGGCCGCGCGGGGACGCGCCGCGCCGCGCCGGCGTGAGCTCGTTCGGCGTGGGCGGCACCAACGCGCACGTGGTGATGGAGGAGGCGCCCGCGCGCGCCGCGTCCGAGCCCGCGCAGGGGCCGCAGCTGCTGGTGCTGTCCGCGCGCACGCCCGATGCGCTGGCGAGCGCGGCGACGCGCCTGGCCGACCACCTGGCGGCCGCGCCGGACGCCAACCTCGCCGACGTCGCGTGGACGCTCGCGGCCGGGCGCAAGGCGTTCGCGCACCGCCTGGCGGTGGTCGCCGACGACGTCGCGGACGCGGCCGGGCAGCTGCGCGGCGAGGCGCCGGCGGCCGCCGCCGCGCGCAGCCGGCCGGCGCGGGAAAGCGGGGCGGTGTTCCTGTTCCCGGGGCAGGGCGCGGTCTACGCGGGCATGGGGCGCGGGCTGTATGCGTCCGAGCCGGCGTTCCGGCAGGCGATCGACGACTGCGTGGAGGCGCTCGACGGCGATCCCGCCCTGGGCGCCGCCTTCGGGACCGGCGTCCGCAGCTGCATGTTCGGCGACGACGCCGACGCGCTGCTGCCCACGGCGGTGATGCAGCCGGCGACCTTCGCCGTCGAGTACGCGCTGGCACGGCTGTGGATGCAGCACGGCATCGCGCCGGTGGCGATGGTCGGCCACAGCGTCGGCGAGTTCGTCGCCGCCACCCTGGCGGGCGTGTTCGCGCTGCCGGACGCGGTCCGCCTGGTGGCGCACCGCGGCCGGCTGATGCAGGCGCAGCCGGGCGGGGCGATGCTGTCGGTGCGCGCCGGCTTCGACGCGATCGCCGCGCGCCTGCCGGAGGCCCTGTCGATGGCGGCCGAGAACGCGCCGGGCAGCTGCGTGGTCGCCGGCCCGGCCGATGCGGTCGAGGCGTTCAGGGCACGGCTGGAAGGCGAGGGCGTCGCCTGCCGCGCGCTGCGCACTTCGCACGCCTTCCATTCGGCGATGATGGACCCGGTGGTCGCGCCGTTCCGCGCCCTCGTCGAGGCCACGCCGCGCAGCGCGCCGGCGCTGCCGGTCGTGTCCACCGCGAGCGGCGACTGGCTCGACGCCGCCGCCGCGACCTCCGCCGAGTACTGGGCGCGCCACCTGCGCGAGCCGGTGCGCTTCGCGCCGGCGCTGGCGCGGGTGCTCGAGGACGGGTCCGCGCGCGTGCTGCTGGAAGTCGGGCCGCGCGCCACACTGTGCACGCTCGCGCGCCAGCATCCGCGGATGCAGGGCGCGCAGGCGGCCGCGGTGGCGTCGCTGGCCGATGCGCCGGAGCGCGAGCACGCCTCGTGGCGACTGGCCGCCGGGCAGCTCTGGTGCCACGGCGTGCACTTCGACCCGGCCGTCCTCGATCGCCGCGTGGCGCGCCGCCGCGTCCGCCTGCCGACCTATCCCTTCGAGCGCAAGCGCCACTGGGTCGACGCCGTCGGCCCGGTCGCCGCCGCCGCCGCGGTGCCCGTGCTCGCCCCGCCGCAGGCGGTGCAGGCACTGCCCGTTCCCTCCGTCCAAGCACAACCGGTTGCCTCCATGGATCGCAAACCCCGCCTGATCGCGCAGCTCAAGGACCTGTTCGAGGACGTCGCCGGGTTCGACCTGGCCGACGCCGACAGCGGCGCCAACTTCATCGAGCTCGGCCTCGACAGCCTGATGCTCACCCAGGTCGCGCTGCAGCTGCAGAAGACCTTCGGCAGCAAGGTCAGCTTCCGGCAGCTCATGGGCGAGTGCGCCTCGCTCGACCGCCTCGCCGCGCGGCTGGACGGCGAACTCCCGCCCGACGCCGCGCCCGCGGCGCCCGCGCCGCAACCGGTTCCCACGGCCGCCCCGGCGCCTGCTCCGGCGCTTGCGATGCCCGTGCCTGCGGCGCTTCCTTCGGTGCCGGCGGCCGGTGGCGACTACGTGCGCCACCTCATCGACCAGCAGATGCAGCTGATGGCGCAGCAGCTGGCCCTGCTGTCCGGCGGCGCGCCCGCCGTGCAGGCCGCCGCGCCGCCGGCCCCGGTGGCGCCGGCACCGGCGCCGCAGGC
>JAYRKR010000125.1:5728-7209 GCA_041905645.1 Luteimonas sp. | reverse complement strand
CGGATCGTCGCCGGCGGAAATGCACTGCAGCATGTCGACCAGCAGGTCGAGCGCCTGCTGCGCGCCGTCGAAGGCCGGCGCGTCCAGCGGCGCGACGCCCGCGCGCGCGGCGTTGAGGCGGTCCTCGACCGCATGGCAGACCGCGACCATCGCCGGGAAGCCGAGGAAGCCGGCGCCGCCCTTGATGGTGTGGAAGCCGCGGAACACCGCGTTGAGGTGGTCGCGGTCGGACGGCGCGCGCTCGAGCGCGACCATCTGCTCGCCGAGCTGGTCGAGGATCTCGCCGGCCTCGACCAGGAAGTCGGCGCAGACGTCGGCGGCTCGCGCGGACACGATCAGAGGCCGAGCGCGGACAGCAGCGCGTTGGCGTCTTCCTGGCTGGCCGGCTTCGGGTCGAGGCCGGCCACCGCCGGGCCGCTGCCGTGGTGCAGCTGCAGCGGCGGCGCGGCGTCGACCGCGCCGAGCCCCGTATGCACCGCGCGCACCAGGTCGACCACGCGGCGGATGATCTGGCCGGTGAGGTCCTGCACGCCCTGCGCCGCGGTCATTTCCGAGAGCCGACTGCGGATCGCGGCCACGGTGGCCGCCTGTTCCTCGGTGGAGGCGTCGGGCAGCGTGCCCAGCAGCAGGCCGCAGTCCTGGATCAGGTCGAGGGTGTGGTGGCTGGATTCCTCGCTGATCTTCACCACGTGCTCCAGCCGCAGGCAGGCCTCCGGCAGCGAGCCGTTGCGGCCGGTCGCGGCGCCGCCCAGCGTCTGCTCGAGCTCGCGCGCCAGCCGCACCAGGCCCTGCACCAGCGGCTGCGTGCGCCACTGGATCAGCTCGTCGACGTTGACGCGCCAGGCCAGGTCGTCGCCGGCCTCCAGCGCGGCCAGCGCGGCGTGCAGGCAATCCACCAGCGCCTCGCGGCCGTCGCCGGCCGCGGGCGCGACGCGCACCGGCGTGCTCACGCCGCGGCCCCGAGCCGCTCGAACACCTTGGCCAGCTTGTCGCCCAGCCTCGCGGCGGTGAACGGCTTGATCACGTAGCCGTTCACCCCGGCCTGCGCGGCCTCGATGATCTGCTCGCGCTTGGCCTCGGCGGTGACCATCAGCACCGGGATCCTCGACAGCGCCGCGTCGCCGCGGATCGCGCGCAGCAGGTCGATGCCGGGCATGCCGGGCATGTTCCAGTCGGTCACCACCAGGTCGAACGGCCCCTTGCGCAGCTCGGCGAGCGCGCTGTGGCCGTCGTCGGCCTCGGCGGTGTTGAAGAAGCCCAGGTCGTTGAGCAGGTTCTTGACGATGCGGCGCATGGTCGAGAAGTCGTCGACGATGAGGATGCGGATGTTCTTGTCCATGGGGGGCTCGCTGTCTTTGCCGCGTTATCGGCACGGGGAAGGCGTTCTTGACGCGTGGCGGGCGCGGGCCCCGGGAGCGGAGGCCCGCATGGCCTTGTGGGAGCGACGGAAGTCGCGACTGGCCCCGGTCGCGACTTCCGTC
>JAYRKR010000125.1:0-5718 GCA_041905645.1 Luteimonas sp. | reverse complement strand
GGGGCGCGGGGGCCCCGGTGGGGTGGGGGGGGGCGGGGCGGGGCGGCCGGGCCCCGGGCCGCGGCCCCCGCCGCTCCCACAGGGATCAATCGTCGTCGTCCTCGCCGCCGCGCCAGTCGGCCAGGCGCGCGCGCAGGCGGACCGTGGCCTGGCCGTGGATCTGGCACACCCGCGATTCGCTCACCCCGAGCACCGCGCCGATCTCGCGCAGGTTGAGCTCCTGCTCGTAGTACAGCGACAGCACCAGCTGCTCGCGCTCGGGCAGGTCGCCGATCGCGGCGGCCAGCGCCTCGCGGAAGGCGGCGCCCTCGAAGGCGCGCGCCGGCGTGTCGGCGTCGTTCGCGGCCAGCCGCGGCTCGCCGTCGTGCTCCTCCATGTGCGCGTCGAGGCTGACCAGCTGCCCGCGAGCGGCGTTCTCCACCATCGCGTGGTAGTCGTCCAGCGCCACGCCGAGCTGCTGCGCGACCTGCTGCCCGGTCGCGGCGCGGCCGGTGCGCTGCTCGACCTCGCGGGTCGCGGCGACCAGGTCGCGGAAGCGGCGGTGGACCGAGCGCGGCACCCAGTCGCCGCGGCGGATCTCGTCGATCATGGCGCCGCGGATGCGGATCGATGCGTAGGTCTCGAACGCGGCGCCCTGGTCGGCCTGGAAGTTCCGCGCGGCGTCGATCAGTCCGAGCATGCCGGCCTGCACCAGGTCGTCGATCTCGACGCTGGCCGGCAGGCGCGCGGCCAGGTGGTGGGCGATGCGCCGGACCAGCTCGCCGTGGCGCTCGACGATCTCGTGCGCCGAGCCGGCCTGGTTGGCGCGGTAGCGGGCGGTGGCGACGGCGTTCATGCGGCCGCGTCCCGCAGCGTCGCGCCGCCCGCGGGCTGCGCGATCAGCCGCTCGAGGAAGAACTCGACGTGCCCGCGCGGCCCCTGCGGCGACTGCCACTGGCGCGACCTGCGCGCGATGTCGCGGAAGGCGAGCGCCGAGGGTGCCGACGGATAGGCGTCGACCACGGTTTCCTGGCGCTGCACCGCGCGGCGCAGCCATTCGTCGCGCGGGATCGCGCCCAGGTAGCCGAGGGTGACGTCGAGGAAGCGCGCGCTGACGCGCTGCAGCTTGTCGAACAGCTGGCGGCCCTCGGCGATGTTGTGCACCTGGTTGGCCAGCACCTGCACCCGGTTGACCCCGCGTTCGCGGCTGAGCACCTTGATCAGCGCGTAGGCGTCGGTGACCGAGGCCGGCTCGTCGCAGACCACCACCACCACGTCCTGCGCGGCCTGGCAGAAGGTCAGCACCCCGTCGGCGATGCCGGCGGCGTTGTCGACCACCATGGTGTCGATCGGCAGGTCGAGCTCGCTGAAGGCGTGCACGAGGCCGACGTGCTGCTGCGGTCCGAGCTCGGTCATGTGGCGCTTGCCGGAAGCGGCGGGCACCACCATGAGGCCGTTGGGGCCTTCGAGCAGGGTGTCGCGCAGCTCGCAGCGGCCGGCGAACACGTCGGCCAGGGTGAAGCGCGGCGACAGCCCCAGCATCACGTCGACGTTGGCCAGGCCCAGGTCGGTGTCCAGCAGCAGGGTGCGCTGGCCGGCGTTGACCAGCGCGGCGGCGAGGTTGATGCAGACCGAGGTCTTGCCGACGCCGCCCTTGCCGCTGGCGACGGCGATGACGCGGGGCACCGCCGCGCGGGGGGCCGCGTGCGCGTCCGGGCCGGATGCGGATGGGTCAGACGGCTGCATGGCGATCCTCGATGGCGAAGGGGTTGTCGGCGGCACGCGTCGATGCCTCCAGTGCATGGACCAGGCGGTCGGCGTCGGCGGCCTCGATGTCGGCCGGCACCTGCTGCCCGTGGGTGGTGTAGGCCAGGCCGAGGCCGTGGCGGGCGAGGACCGACAGCGCCGAGCCCGCGCGCCCGGTCTCGTCGAGCTTGGTCAGCACCACCGCCTCCGGCGCGGCCGGGCGGTAGCGGCGGACCACCTCGCCCAGGTCGTGCGGATGCGCATTGGCCGGCAGCACCAGCAGGCTGCGGACCTTGCGCGAGGCGCGCAGCCACAGGATCTGGCCGAACAGCGCGCGGTCGCGCGGCGCATGGCCGGCGGTGTCCACCAGCACCAGCGGGTAGTCGACCAGCTGCGCCAGGGTCTCCTGCAGGCCCTCGGGACCGGCGGCCTCGCAGACGGTGATGCCCAGGCGCCGGCCGTGGGCCTGCAGCTGCTCGCGCGCGCCGGCGCGGTCGCCGTCGGTGGTGACCAGGGCGACGTCGCGGGCGCGGTGGCGCGCGGCGAAGCGCGCCGCCAGCTTGGCGGCGGTGGTGGTCTTGCCGGCGCCGGTGGGGCCGACCAGCGCGATCACGCCGCCCTCGTCGATCGGTTCGCTGCGCGCGATGGTGAGCATGCGCGCCAGCTCGGCGAGCATGGGCTCGCGGACCTCGGCCGGCGCCAGGCGCGGGTCGAGCCTGGCCGCCACGGCCTGGGCCAGGCTGTCCTCGCAGCCGAAGGCGAGCAGGGCGTCGAGCGCCACCGCGCGCCCGGGCGCGGCGCGCAGGCGCTCGAGCGAGAGCTGTTCCATCTGCGCTTCCATCAGCCGGCGCATGCGCGCGAGCTCCTCGCGCATCGCCGCGATCGCGGGATCGGCCGGCGGAGCGTCCGGGACCGCGCGCAGCGCGCGCGGCGCGGCGATGGCGACGGGTTCGGTGGAAGGCGCGCCGTGCGCGTCGGCGCCGTCGTCGTCGCCGTCGTTGCCCGTACCGGCGTCCTGCGGGGAAACGGCGCCCCGGGGCGCGTGCCGGACCGGCACCGACGGCGCCTGCGTGGCCGGAAGCGCTTCGAAGGCGGGTGCCGCGCGATCGCCGGCGTTGGATGCGTCGGCCGTCGCGGGCCGCGGACGGGCCGCGGCCGGTGCCGGCTCATGATGCGTGGTGGCCTGCGGGCAGGGCGTCGGCGCCGGCTGGCGCGCCGCCGCTGCCGAGAGCTCGGCCAGCGTCGGGCCATCGGCCGGCGCCTCGCCTCCGAGCCCGAGCGCGGCGCGCGCGCGCGCCAGCAGCGAGTCGCGGGCCTGCGCGCCGGCCTTGGCGTCGTTCTGCCTGGAAGCGTTGACCACCGCGACCGCGGCGGCGACCGAAGCCGGGACCGGCGCGGGCGCAGCGGCATCCGCGGGCCGCATGGCGGGAGTCGCCGGCGCACCGGCGGCGCCGCGGCCGAGCAGGGCGGCGAAGCTCGCCGTCGCCGTGCCGGAGGCCGCGTTCGACGCCTCGGCGGCGACCGGCGCGTCGCGCATCGGCGCGACCGGCACGATCGTCTCCAGCCCCGGCGCCGCGGCGCGCAGCGCCTGCGCCACCAGCGCCTCGTCGTAGTCGGTGGCCGCGACCACCTCGATGCCGCCGTCGACGGCGCGATTGGACAGGATCACCGCGTCGGGGCCCTGCTCCTCGCGGATCATCCGCAGCGCGGTGCGCATGTCGGGGGCGGTGAAGCGTTTGATTCTCATGGGCCGTGATTCGTGATTGGTGATTCGTGATTGGTAAAAGCGAGGAAACCGGGCGGGCATCGGCGCGGAGGCCCGCACAAGTTGTGGTATCGGTTCATGGCTTTGCTCCTGCGAATCACGAATCACCAATCACGAATCACGGCTCTCATCCAACCGTGCCCACCAGCCGCAGCCGCTTGTCCTCCGGCACCTCGCCGTAGGCCAGTACCGCCAGCGACGGCACGCTGTGGCGGACCAGCCGCGCGACCGCGGCGCGGACGTTGCCGGGGACCAGCAGCACCGCGGGCTCGCCGCGGCTCTCCTGGCGGGTGACGCAGTCGCCGAGGTTCTGGTGCAGGCGTTCGGCCAGTCCCGGTTCCAGGGCGGCGCCCTGGCCGCTGACCGAGTCCTGCAATACCCGTTCCAGCGCCGGCGCCAGGGTGTAGACGGGCAGCTCGGGCGCCATGCCGTTGAGCTCCTGGACGATGAAGCGGCCCAGCGAGACGCGCACCGCGGCGGTGAGCGCCGCCGGATCCTGGGTCTGCGCGCCGTGCTCGAGCAGCGCCTCGACGATCTGGCGCATCTGCCGCACCGGCACGCGGTCGGCCAGCAGCGACTGCAGGACCTTCGCCACCACCGACAGCGGCAGCAGCTTGGGCGTCAAATCCTCGACGAGCTTGGGCACGCTGCGCCCGAGCGCCGTCAGCAGCTGCTGCGCCTCGTCGTGGCCGAGCAGCTCGGCGGCGCGTTCGCGCACCAGGTGCGAGAGGTGGGTGGCGGCGACCGTCGCCGCGTCGACCACGGTGTAGCCCAGCGATTCGGCGTGCGCGCGCTGGCCGGGCGCGATCCAGACCGCGTCCAGGCCGAACGCGGGGTCCTTGCCGGGGATGCCGTCGAGCGGCCCGAACACGCGGCCCGGGTCGAGCGCCAGCACGCGGTCGGGATGGAGTTCGCCGCCGGCCACCGGAACGCCGTGCACCAGCACGCGGTACTGCCCCGGCGCCAGCTCCAGGTTGTCGCGCACGTGCACGGCCGGCACCAGGAAGCCGAGGTCGTGGGTGAGCTTGCGGCGCACGCCCTTCAGCCGCGCCAGCAGTTCGCCGCCCTGGGCCTTGTCGACCAGCGCGATCAGGCGGTAGCCGACCTCCATCGCCAGCGGTTCGACCGGGCGGATCTCGTCCCAGCCCAGCTCCGCGCTGGGCGATGCGGCGGGGTCGACGCTCGGCGCGGCCGGCGCTTCCGCTTCCCGCTGCGCGCGCTGGCGCAGCTTCCACGCCGCGAAGCCGAGCACCGCGGCCAGCAGCAGGAACGGGACGTTGGGCATGCCCGGCACGATGCCGATCAGCCCCATCAGCAGCGCGGCCACGGTCAGCGCGCGCTGGTGGCCGAACACCTGCTTGGAGACGGTCTCGCCCATCTCCTGCTCGCCGGTCGAGCGCGTCACCAGCATCGCCACGGCGGTGGCGACCAGCAGCGCCGGCAGCTGCGCGACCAAGCCGTCGCCGATCGCCAGCGTGGTGTAGGTGCGCGCGGCCTCGGCCAGGCCCATGCCGTGCTGGATCACGCCGATCAGCAGGCCGCCGACCACGTTGATCGCCAGGATCAGGATGCCCGCGATGGCGTCGCCGCGGACGAACTTGCTGGCGCCGTCCATCGCGCCGTAGAAGTCGGCCTCCTCGCGCACCTCCTGGCGGCGCGCCTTGGCGTCCTCGCGCGTGAGCAGGCCGGCGTTGAGGTCGGCGTCGATCGCCATCTGCTTGCCGGGCAGGGCGTCGAGGATGAAGCGCGCCGAGACCTCGGAGATGCGCCCGGCGCCCTTGGTGACGACCACGAAGTTGACGATGGTCAGGATCGCGAACACCACGATGCCGACCGCATAGCTGCCGCCGATGACGAACTGGCCGAACGACTCGATCACGTGGCCAGCCGCGCCCGCGCCCTCGTGGCCGTGCAGCAGCACCACGCGGGTGGAGGCGACGTTGAGCGCCAGGCGCAGCAGCGTGACCATCAGCAGCACGCTGGGGAAGATCGAGAACTCCAGCGGGCGCTTGACGTAGATCACCGCCAGCATCACCACCAGCGACAGCGCGATGTTGATGGTGAACAGGCCGTCCAGCACCATCGGCGCCAGCGGCACGATCACCATCGCCATCATCGCCATCACCACCACCGGCGCGGCGGCGCCGCTGCGCAGGCTGGCGAGCAGGGTCGACATGCGGCTGGCGGGCGCGCTCATGAGCCCTCCCCTTCAAGGGGGTGAAGCGGAC
>JAYRKR010000008.1:0-68039 GCA_041905645.1 Luteimonas sp. | reverse complement strand
AGCACCGGCTGGACCCGGAGAGCCTGCAGCCGCTGGCGGCGCGCCAGCTGGAGGCGAACGAGATCGGCGAGGCGACGCTGTCGCTGGATGCGGCGGTGGCGTTCGCGCCGTACCGGGAGGAGCCGGCACTGGGCGGGTTGATCCTGATCGACCCGGTGAGCCGGGCGACGGTGGGGGCGGGGATGGTGCGGCACGGGCTGCGGCGGGCGGACAACGTGCACTGGCAGGCGCTGGACGTGGACCGGGCGGCGCGGGCGGCGCTGAAGGGGCAGCATCCGCGCTGCGTGTGGTTCACGGGGCTGTCGGGGGCGGGCAAGTCGACGATCGCGAACCTGGTGGAGCGGGGGCTGCTGGCGCGCGGGTGCCACACGTACCTGCTGGACGGGGACAACGTGCGGCACGGGCTGAACCGGGACCTGGGGTTCACGGACGCGGACCGGGTGGAGAACCTGCGGCGGGTGGCGGAGGTGGCGAAGCTGATGACGGAGGCGGGGCTGGTGGTGCTGGTGAGCTTCATCTCGCCGTTCCGGGCGGAGCGGGCGGCGGCGCGGGCGCTGTTCGCGGAAGGGGACTTCCTGGAGGCGTACGTGGCCACGCCGCTGGCGGAGGCGGAGCGGCGGGACGTGAAGGGGCTGTACGCGAAGGCGCGGCGGGGCGAGCTGCCGCACTTCACGGGGATCGACTCGGCGTACGAGGCGCCGGAGGCGGCGGAGCTGGTGCTGGACACCACGGCCGAGCCGGCGCAGGCGCTGGCCGAGCGGGTGATCGCGCGGCTGCTGGAGTAGGGCCTGGGGCTGGTTGGATCAGGCGCGGGCCGAGTGCCGCGATTGTGGGAATGGCGGCGGCATCCCGCCGCCGGGAAGTCGCGACGGGATCGCGGCAAACGCGTCGCGACTGCCCTCGCGCCCGCCGGTCGAGCAGCGGCTTGTGGGCCCTACGTGCATGAAAAAGCCGGGCATTGCCCGGCTTCTTCGTCCTCCGCCCGCCCGCGGTCAGCGCGGCGGCAGAGTGGTGCGCTTGCGCCGGAACAGGCTCACGACCACCAGGATCACGATCGCTCCGACCAGGGCGCCGATGAAGCCGGCCGGCTGGCCCGCCTCGTAATACCCGGTCGCCTGCCCGACCCAGCCTGCCAGCAGCGCACCGGCAATGCCCAGCAGGATCGTCAGGATGATGCCCATGCTGTCCTTGCCGGGCTTGAGCAGGCGCGCCAGCACCCCGACGATGAAGCCGATCAGGATGATGTAGAGCCAGTTGCTGCTGCCGAACAGACCGTCCATCCCATGCCCCTCTGTGGTGGAAGACCGGCCGAAGCTTAACAGCCCCGGCCGGGGAGGGGTCAGCAGCAGCCGTGGTCGCCGTGGCGGTCGCCGCTGTCGGCGGCCACCGCGCTGCCGGAGGTCTCGCCGCGCAGGCTGGCCGCGTGGTGCTCGGCGATCACCCGCGCCACCGATGCGGTGACCCGCTTGCCCATCGGGATGTGCAGGAACTCGTTGGGCCCGTGCGCGTTGGAATGCGGTCCCAGCACGCCGGTGATCATGAACTGCGCGCCCGGGAACTTCTCGCCGAGCATGCCCATGAACGGGATCGAGCCGCCTTCGCCCATGTACATCGCGGGCTTGCCGAAGAATTCCCGGCTGGCGGCGTCGATGGCCTGTTCCAGCCACGACGACATCGCCGGCGCGTTCCAGCCGGTGGAGGCCTTCTCCAGGTCGAGGGTGACGTGCGCGCCGTTGGGCGGGTCGCGCAGCAGCGCCTCCTTGAGCAGTTCGCCGGCGCGCTTGCCGTCGAGCGTCGGCGGCAGCCGCAGCGACAGCTTCACCGAGGTCTGCGGGCGCAGCACGTTGCCGGCCGAGGCCAGCGGCGGCATGCCGTCGACCCCGGTCACCGACAGCGCCGGGCGCCAGGTGCGGTTGAGCACCAGCTCGGTGAGGTCGTCCGCCATCGGCGTCATCCCGGGCAGGAACGGGAACTTGTCGTAGACCGCGGTGCCGAGCACCTCGGCGCACTTCTTCGCCTGCGCCAGGCGGTCGGCGGGCACCTCCGCCTGCAGGCCTTCGAGCAGGATGCGGCCGGTGTCGGCGTCCTCCACCCGCGAGAGCAGCTGCCGCAGCAGGCGGAAGCTGGACGGCACCACGCCCGAGGCGTCGCCGGAGTGCACGCCTTCGTCGAGCACCTTCACCGTGAAGTTGCCGCCGGCCAGGCCGCGCAGCGACGTGGTGCACCACAGCTGCTCGTAGTTGCCGCAGCCCGAGTCCAGGCACACCACCAGCGACGGCTTGCCGATGCGGTCGGCGAGGTGGTCGACGTAGGCGGGCAGGTCGTAGCTGCCCGATTCCTCGCAGGCCTCGATCAGCACCACGCAGCGCGCGTGCGGCGCGCCCTGCTCCTGCAGCGCCTGGATCGCCGCCAGCGAGCCGAAGATCGCATAGCCGTCGTCGGCGCCGCCGCGGCCGAACAGCTTGTCGCCCTTGAGCACCGGTTCCCACGGGCCGAGGCCGTCGTCCCAGCCGGTCATCTCCGGCTGCTTGTCGAGGTGGCCGTAGAGCAGGACGCAGTCGTCGCCGGTCTCGGGGCCGGAGGCGGGGACGTCGATGTAGATCAGCGGCGTGCGCCCTGCCAGCCGCACCACTTCCAGGTGCATGCCCGGGATCGACTGCGCGCGCGCCCAGGCCTCCATCAGCTTCACCGCGTCGTCCATGTAGCCGTTCTTCACCCAGTCGGCGTCGAACATCGGCGACTTGTTGGGGATGCGGATGTATTCGACGAGCTGCGGGACGATCTCGTCGTCCCACTTACCGGCGACGTAGCGCTCGATCCGGTTGGAATCCATGGGCGGTGTCTCTGGCTTGGGCGGATCCCACATTCTAACGCCGCGGGCGGGTAGGACTTTTCCTACCCCACGGCGCGGCGATTCCCGGCTTCGCGGCGCCGGGTGCGGCGATAGGCTGTCACCGGGTCGAGGCGGAGACTGTGCATGCCGGCGGGTGACCCTGCCGGGGAACGGAATCCACCAACACCAGGGAGTTCAGCCATGACATCCATCAAGACCATCCTCGCCTCGCTCGCGCTCTCGCTCATGCTCGCCGGCGGCGCGCTGGCCAGCGAGCGCATCAACATCAACACCGCCGACGCGGCCACCATCGACCGCGTGCTGCTCAACGTCGGCCCGGCCAAGGCAGAGGCGATCGTGGCCTACCGCAAGGCCAACGGCGCCTACAAGAGCGCCGAGCAGCTGGCGATGGTCAAGGGCATCGGCCTGAAGACGGTCGAGAAGAACCGCGACCGCATCAGCTTCGGCGAAGTCCGGGGCAACGCGGCCAGCGCCGCGCCGGCCAAGCCGGCGGCCAGCCACGGCGCGGCCAGGCGCTGAAGCACGATCGCCACCGGGTCGCCACGGAAGGCGACGCCGGCGGTCGGGAGCCGGAGGCTCCGTTGGAACGGGCCAGATGCCCTACAGGGACGTTGCCACCCGGCCGCGCAGGATGCTGCGGTGCGGGTGGCTTTTTTTGTTCTTCACCCAGGTCCGGGAGGCGATACGCGCCTTTGTCCGATTGCAGGCCTCGCGGCGACCTGGCGGTCGCGCCGGGGCCCCGGATTGCAGGCTTGCCGAAAAGCCGGGCTCCGTCCTGCGCTTGTCCAGCCGGTGCCCCCGCCATCTCGCGGCCCTGGACGACGACGCGGAGCGGAAGGCCCGGCGGCGCCGCTAGACTGGTGGCATGACCCTTCCGTCCCGCGTCGTCCACGCCAACGAGTACCGCCGCGAGCGCTGGCGCAACGACCGCGGCTGGACCCGAGAGATCCACGCCCACCGCCGCGCCGGGCACGAGGACTGGGACTGGCGGCTGTCGATCGCCGAGATCGAGCAGGATGCGCCGTTCTCCGCCTTCCCCGGCGTCGATCGCGAGCTGGTGCTGCTGCGGGGCAGCGGATTGCGGCTGCGCTTCGACGACGGCGAGGAGCGCCTGCTCGAACGGCCGTACGCGCGCGAGCGCTTCGCCGGCGAGCGCTCGCTGGCCGGCGAGCTGGTCGACGGCCCGACCCACGACTTCAACCTGATGTGGCGGCGCGACGTCGTCGAAGCGCAGCTGCTGCATCGCCCGCTGGTGGGGCCGATGGTGTTCTTCGCCGGACCGGGCGCGACCTGGGCGCTGCACCTGCTCGCCGGGCAGGCGCGTTTCGACGCCGCGTCCGGCCTGCCGCCGCTGCAGGCGGGCGATACCGCGCTGCTGGCCGAGCCGGAACGCACCCGCTTCCTGCTCGACGGCGGCGGCGAGCTGCTGATCGCGCGCCTGCAGGAACTCGACGGCGCCTGAGTCCGTCGACGTGCCCCGGCGGCGCCCGCGCCGCGGCGCGAACGTCCGTCGATTGCGCGGCGCCGGCAATGGCGTCGTCCCTGCGCGGCGATGTCGCCGCCTTCGCTGCATGCGCCCGGCGGACGTCGCGGAATCCGCGCCGTCCCGCCTGCGCCATCGCGGGCGCTATGCCAGGGCCGGCCCCAGCACCACCACCAGCACCAGCAGCGACACGCCGAACACGCTGAGCGCCATCTGCCTCATGCTGCGCCCGCGCGCCCACATCCAGATGCCGGACAATCCCAGCAACAGCATCGCGATCGCGAAGCTGTCGGCGAGCAGCACCCACGCCAATCCGCCGCCGACGGTCTTGTGCAGCCGGTTGGTCGCGGCCAGCCAGGTCTGCCGGTTGCGCTTGACCTCGGCGGTGGACGCACCGGGCGTGTATTGCAACGCCCAGGATTCGCGCGCGGTGCCGCCGGAGAGGTTCCATTGCTCCGGCGCGCCCTCCGGGGCGCCGCGCGGCGCGCCCTTGCGGATCGACTGCGCGTCCAGTCCCTGCTCCCGGCGCAGCCAGAGCGACAGCGCTTCGGCCGACGCGCGCGCCTGCGCCGGGACTTCCAGCATCGTCCGGCCCGCTTCGGTGCTGTCCCCCTGCGGCCACGCGTTGTCGCCGAAACGATGGTTCATCACCAGGCCGGTGAGGCCGTACAGGATCGCCGCCAGGGCGCCCCAGGCACCGATCCACAGGTGCAGCTGCCGGATCCAGCGATGGGTGTGCTGGCGGCCGCGCGGGCGTTGGGGGGACGGAGGAGCAGGGTTCATCCGGATTTCTCGTTGGGTGGTTTCGGTCGTTCGGGGCAGGCGGCCTGCGGGCGCGGCTCAGGTCTCCGCCCACTGCCGCAGCAGGTTGTGGTAGACGCCGGTGAGCTGCAGCAGCACCGCGCGGTCGGCGTCCGATCGGGTCAGGGCCTGGATCGAGGCGTCGAGTTCGAACAGCATCCGCCGCCGCGCGTCGTCGCGCACCAGGCTCTGCGCCCAGAAGAACGCCGCCAGCCGCGCGCCGCGCGTGACCGGCTCGACCCGGTGCAGGCTGCTGGCCGGGTACACGATCAGGTCGCCGGCCGGCAGCTTGACCTCGTGCTCGCCGTAGGTGTCGTGCACGACGAGTTCGCCGCCGTCGTATTCGTCCGGCTCGCACAGGAACAGCGTGCAGGACACGTCGGTGCGCAGCGTGCCGGCGGGCTGCCCCGGCGTCGCCGCCGCCGACATCACCGCGCCGTCGACGTGCAGGCCGTACTGTCCGCCGCCCTCGTAGCGGTTGAAGCGCGGCGGCAGCGTGCGCAGCGGCAGCGCCGCGGCGTGGTAGAGCGGGCTCCTCGCCAGCGCCGCGAGCACTTCCGTGCCGAGCTCCACCGCCAGCGGCGAGCCGTCGGCCAGCTGCCGGTTGCGCTTGACCTGCGCGCCCTGCGCGCCGACCGTCGCCCGGCCGTCGATCCACGGCGCGCCGTCGAGCGCCTTGCGGAAGCGCGCGACCTGCGCGGCGTCGAGGATGGCGGGGACGTGCAGCAGCATGTCTTGGCTCCGGTGCATCGCGCCCGCCGCGGGCCGTCCGCGGCGGCACGTCGGTCAGAAGCGGAAGTTGGCCGTCAGCAGCAGCGAACGCGGCGCGCCCGGCGTGTAGCGATAGCCGCTCTTGTTGATCGCCGCCACGTAGCCCTTGTCGAACAGGTTGTAGGCGTTCAGGCGCAGGTCGAAGCGTTCGGTGACCGCATAGCTCGCCACCAGGTCCCACACCGTGTACGACTTGGTGAAATCGGGCGTGCCGGGCGCGCCGTCGGTGCCGCGCTTCATCTCGCCGCTGTAGCGCACGCCGCCGCCGATGGTCAGTCCGAACGGGAGGGCGTAGGTCGTCCACACGGTGGCCGCCTTGTCCGGCGTGTAGGCCAGCACGCTGCTGCCGTCGTTGGTGACCGCCGGGCCGCTGACCACGTCGGTGTCCATCGTGGTGAAGCCGCCCGAGACCGACCAGGCTTCGGTGATCCGGCCCACCACGCCGAGTTCGACACCGCGCACGCGCTTCTCGCCGTTCTGGTAGTACTGCTGGTCGATCGGGTCCTGCACGATCTCGTTCTCGACCCGGGTGTCGTAGAGCGCGGCGGTCAGCAGCAGGTCGTCGTCGAACAGCTCCCACTTGGTGCCGACTTCCGCGGTCCTGGCCTTCTGCGGGTCGAAGATCGGGTTGTTGGCGTTGTTGGGATTGGCGCTCAGCTCCAGGCTGGCGCCGCCGGGCGGCTGCTGCGAGATCGCGTAGTTGGCGTAGACGCTGCCGTTGTCGGCCGGCTTGAACACCACGCCGAGCTTCCAGTTGAACAGGGTGTCGGAGGTGTCGTCGTCCACGCCGGGGACGATGGTGCCGGCCGGCAGGTCGCCGCAGGCCGGGCCGCCGCGCCCGCCGCAGGCGACCAGGCTGCTGAAGCGCGCCTTGTAGTGGTCGAAGCGCACGCCGCCGTCGACCTGCCAGCGTTCGCCGAACTTGATGGTGTCGAAGGCGTACACCGCCGCGGTGTCGGTGCGGCCCTTGGCGGAGGCGCCGGTCGGGCCCCATTCCAGGCCGGCCACGTGCGGATCCGGGCGGTAGAGGTTGGCGGCCGGCCAGGCGGTGCCGTCGAGCGCGCCGATGCCGGTGCTGTCCAGCCATTCGCGGGTCAGCTCGAGGCCCGCGCTGAGGTCGTGCTGCACCGCGCCCGAGCCGAAGTGCGCGCTCAGGTTGGTCTGGTTGGTCGCGATCGAGTTTTCCTGGTCCTTGAAGGTCGGCAGGCTGCGCGCGACCTCCCAGGTCGACGGGTCGTCGAGGTCGGGGGTCGAGAACCGCGCCGGGTCCTGCGAGGCCATGAACGAGGTCAGCATGTAGTCCTGCTGCGTGCGGCCCCAGCGGGTGGTGTTCAGCAGCCGCAGGCCGCCGGCGAAATCGTGCTCGACGCGGACGGTGAACATGTCGGAGACGACGTCGTCGTAGTCCGAGGTGGTGCCGTAGAAGTTCGAGCTGTCGACCCGCGGCGCGGCGCCGATCTGCGGGCGCGCGGGATCCGGCGTCGTGTAGCCGGGCAGGCCGATGGTCGGCACGCCGCCGTCGGGCACGTTGTCCTGGTCGACGTGCAGCAGGTCGACGTAGACGCGGGTGGCGGTGTCCAGGCCGAACGCGACCGAAGGCGCGACGCCCCAGCGCTTGCGGGTGACCTCGTCGCGCCCGGGCACGCCGCTGTCCTGCGCCATCAGGTTGAGGCGGAAGGCGTTGCCGTCGCCGAGCGACTGGTTGAAGTCGGCGGTGGCGCGGCGCTGGTCGTCGCTGCCGACCGACAGCGACGCCGCGTTGAGGTCCCGCAGGAACGGCTGCTTGGTGATCAGGTTGATCGCGCCGGTCGGCGCGCTGCGGCCGTTGTCGCTGCCGGCCGGGCCCTTGGCCACCTCGACCTGCTCGATGTTGAAGACGTCGCGCGAGACCGAGCCGAGGTCGCGCACGCCGTCGACGAAGATGCTGCTGGAGCTGTCGAAGCCGCGCATGTACACCGCGTCGCCGGTGGAGGTGTTGCCGTTCTCGCCGACGTAGAAGGTGCCGACGCCCGGGCTGTTGCGCAGCGCCTCGGTGAGCGTGGTCGCGCCCTGCTCGTTGAACAGGTCGCTGCCGATGATGCTGAGCGTCTGCGGGGTGTCGACCAGCGGCTGGGTGAACTTGGGCGAGGCCGACTGTTCGGCCGAATAGCGCTTGATGCGATGGCCCTGGACATCGACCTTGTCGAGGGTGGTGGCCTGCGCGTCGGCGCTGGGACCGGAGGCCACCTGCGCCGACGCGGACGCGGGCACGCCCAGCGCGAGCGTGGTCAGCAGGGTGGCGGCGGTGAGCGACTGCGGCGACTTCGCGCCGGGGACGACGTGCTTGCGACTCTTGATGTGGGCCATGGACGTTCGGTGGGCAGGTGGGGATCGGCGCGCGGAGGCGGTCGACCGGAACCTTGTGGCTGGCCTCGGGGGCGTGGCGGAAGGCGGTGACGACAGCCGGCATGGCGGCGGGGACGAGCGCCCCCGCGTCCTGCCGCGGCTGGATCCGCCTATTTAACCTTAAACGAGAATGATTCGCAATCGTAAGCGGGCGATCCGCCGCCCGGCGCGCCCGCGATCAGCGGTCGTCGCGCGTCCAGACCGCGCCGTCCTCGACCTTCACCGGGAACTTGGGCACCGGGGAATAGGCCGGCGCGCACAAGGCACGGCCGTCGCGGACGTCGAACCTGGCCCCGTGCAGGGTGCATTCGACCGTGGCGTCGCCGCTGTCGAAGGTGCCGGCCGACAGCTCGAAGTCCTCGTGGCTGCACCGGTCCTCGAGCGCGTAGTAGTCGCCGTCGACGTTGAAGACGATGATCGGCGTGTCGCCGTCCCAGGCGACGGCGGTCTCGCCCGGGAGCAGTTCGGAGGTGGCGCAGACGCGGATCCAGTCGGGCTTGGGGGTGGCTCGTTGCGGAGGGCGGCTTTGTCGGCGCGCCCCATGGGCGCGATGCCTTCGCCGCGCGGGCTCGATCGCGCCCATGGGGCGCTCCTACAGGGATTTCTCCAGCACCTCGAAGCGCAGGTCGTCGCGCCTGGGGATGCCGAAGCGCTCGTCGCCGTGCGGAAACGGCTTGTAGGTGCCGGTGCGGCGGTAGCCGCGGCGCTCGTAGAAGGCGATCAGCTCGTCGCGGACGTCGATCACCGTCATGCGCATGTCGGGCAGCCCCCAGTCCTCGCGCGCGATGCGCTCGCACTCGGCCAGCAGCAGCTTGCCGATGCCGCCGCCCTGCAGCCCGGGGACCACCGAGAACATGCCGAAGTAGCCGTGGCCGTCCTCGTCGGCGACGTGCGCGCAGGCCAGCGTGCGGCCGTCGCGCTCGGCCAGGACGACGCGGCTGCGCGGGCGCCCGATGTCGTGGCGCAGCACGTCCGGGTCGATGCGGTTGCCGTCGAGGATGTCGGCCTCGGTGGTCCAGCCCGCGCGGCTGGCGTCGCCGCGGTAGGCGGAGGTGACGAGGGCGACGACGGGATCGACGTCGGCGAGGGTGGCGTCGCGGAAGGCGAGGTCGGTCATGGTGGGGCGTGATTGGTGATTCGTGATTCGTGATTGGTGATTGGTGATTGGTGATTGGTGATTCGCAAGAGCGGGGGGCGGGGTTCTGCTTCTTCCAATCACCAATCACGAATCACGAATCACCAATCACCAGCCGTCAGGCCAGTAGCCCGCGCACCTTGCGCAGCGCGGCGATGAAGGCCTCGATTTCCTCGTGGGTATTGTAGAAGGCCAGCGAGGCGCGGCAGGTGGCCGACACCCCGAACCACTGCAGCAGCGGGTGCGCGCAGTGCTGGCCGGAGCGCACCGCCACGCCCTCGACGTCGAGCAGGGTGGCCAGGTCGTGCGCATGCGTTCCGTCGATCGTGAACGACACCACCGCCGCCTTGCCCGGCGCGGTGCCGTAGACGCGCAGCCCCTCGACCTTCGCCAGCTCTTCCTCGAGGTGCGCCAGCAGCGCCTGCTCGCGCGCCTCGACATTCGCCATGCCCAGTGCGCCGAGGTAGTCGACCGCGGCGCCCAGCCCGGCGAAGCCGGCGATGTTCGGCGTGCCGGCCTCGAACTTGCGCGGCGGGTCGTTGAACACGGTGCCGTCGAAGCGGACTTCCCGGATCATCTCGCCGCCGCCGATGAACGGCGGCATCGCCTCCAGGTGCTCGCGCCTGGCCCACAGCGCGCCGGTGCCGGTCGGGCCGCACATCTTGTGGCCGGTGAAGGCATAGAAGTCGCAGCCGATCGCGGCGATGTCCACCGGGCGGTGCGGCAGCGCCTGCGAGCCGTCGACCAGCGTCGCGATCCCGCGGCGGCGGGCCTCGCGGCAGATCTCGCGCACCGGGTTGACCGTGCCCAGCACGTTGCTCACGTGGGCGACCGCCAGCAGCTTCACCTCCGGCGTCATCTTCGCGCGCAGCCTCTCGAGGTCGAGCGACCCGTCCGGCAGCAGCTCGACCACCTCGATGCGCGCGCCGGTGCGCTGCGCGACCAGCTGCCAGGGCACGATGTTGGCGTGGTGCTCCATGCGCGTGAGCAGGATGGCGTCGCCCGCCCCGAGCCTCGGCAGCGCCCACGAATAGGCGACCAGGTTGATCGCGAAGGTGGTGCCGCTGCACAGCACCAGCTCCTCGGCACGCACGTTGGTGAAGCGGGCCAGCTTGCGGCGTGCGTCCTCGTACAGCTCGGTCGCCTCGGCACCGAGCGTGTGCACGGCGCGGCTGACGTTGGCGTTGTGGCGGCGGTAGAAGCCGTCGACCGCCTCGATCACCGCCGCCGGCTTCTGCCCGGTGTTGGCGGAGTCGAAATAGACGAGCGGCTTGCCGTTGACGGTGCGCCCGAGCAGCGGGAAGTCCGCGCGCACGCGCGCCCAGTCGACGTTCCCGCCTCCCTCTCCCGCTTGCGGGGGAAGGTCCGGCTGCGCGGCCCGCGGCAGGCTCATGCCCCACCCACCAGCGGCGCCAGCGCCGCGTCCAGGCGCGCCTCCAGCGAGGCGCGCAGCGCGTCGGAGGCGACCACGTCCAGCGGCGCGCGCACGAAGGCGGTGGTCAGCAGCCGGCGCGCGTCGGCCTCCGGCAGCCCGCGCGAGCGCAGGTAGAACAGCGCGGTCGGGTCGAGCTGGCCGACGGTGGCGCCGTGCGCGGCCTTGACCTCGTCGGCGTGGATCACCAGCACCGGCTGGGTGTCGACCTCGGCGGCGTCGGACAGCAGCAGGTTCTTGTTCGACAGGCTGGCGTCGCTGCCGTCGGCGCCGGCATGGATGGTGATGCCGCCGTGGAACACGGCGCGCCCGCGTCCGGCGCCGATGCCGCGCCAGGTCAGTTCGCTGGCGGTGTCGCGGCCGACGTGCTCGATTCTCAGGCGGGTGTCGAGGTGGCGCTTCGCGCCCGCCAGCAGCACGCCGTTGGCGACCAGGCGCGCACCGTCGCCCTGCAGCCGCACGTTGAGCTCGTGGCGCGACAGCGCGGCGCCGAGCTCGAGGTCCAGGCGCCGGTACTCGGCGTCGCCGGCCAGCACGGCGTCGGTGCGCAGGAAGCCGGTGCTGCCCTCGGCGGCGTCGTGCACGCGCGCGTGGTGCAGGGTCGCGCGCGCGGACAGGCGCAGCGAGAGCGTGGCGGTGTCGAGGTGGCGATGCTCGCCGGCGGACAGGTGGTGCTCGGCCAGCGCCAGCGACGCGCCTTCGCCCAGCTCGACCGCGTGGCGCAGGTGCCAGGCGCGGTCGCCGCCGGCAGGCGCGCCGATGAAGACGAGGTGGACCGGCGTTTCGATGCGCGCGCCCGCGTCGACGCGCAGCGTGGCGCCGCCGTGCGCGAGCGCGGCGTTGAGGTTGGCGAAGACGTCGTCGGCGGGACTGCGCGCCGCGTCGGCTTCCATCCCGAGCTCCGCAGCGCCGATCGCGATCCCGATGCCGGCGGGCAGCGCGGCGACGTCCGAGAGCGCGGCATCGTGCACGCCGTTGACGAACACCAGCCTCGGCGCCGGGATGCCGGCGAGCAGCGCGGGGTCGACGGTGGCGGCCGCGTCGCCGGCGGGCGCGAACGCGCGCCGCTCCAGCGCACGCAGCGGGGTGTACTTCCAGGCCTCGCTGCGCGGGCCGGGCAGGCCGTCGCGCAGGACGGCGTCGAGCGCGGCCCGGTGCCGGGCGTCGCCGCGGAAGCCGGTGGCGAGGGAGTCGAGGAGGGCGCTCATGGGCGAATTCCGGAGGTCGCGGCTGTACCTGCCGTCATCCCCGCGAAGGCGGGGATCCATGGACGTCGGGGACGGGGCCGGCGCAAAGGCACGAGCAACGTCCCTGGATCCCCGCCTTCGCGGGGATGACGCCATCGGGAAGCGCGGCCGAATCCGGGTGGGCGCAAGCGGGTCCGCATCACGCCGCCTCCGGCGCGATCCGTTCCTTCACCCACGCGTAGCCCTGCTTTTCCAGCTCCAGCGCCAGCTCCGGACCGCCGGTCTCGACGATGCGGCCGTCGGCCAGCACGTGCACCACGTCCGGCTTGATGTAGTCGAGCAGGCGCTGGTAGTGGGTGATGACCAGGAACGCGCGCTCCGGCGAGCGCAGCGCGTTGACGCCGTCGGCGACGTTCTTCAGCGCGTCGATGTCCAGGCCGCTGTCGGTCTCGTCGAGGATCGCCAGCTTCGGCTGCAGCACCGCGAGCTGGAAGATCTCGTTGCGCTTCTTCTCGCCGCCGGAGAAGCCCTCGTTGACGCCGCGGTGCAGCAGCTGGTCGTCCAGGTGCAGCACCGCCAGCTTCTCGCGCACGATCTTCAGGAACTGCATCGAGTCGAGCTCGGGCTGGCCGCGGGTCCTGCGCTGGGCGTTGAGCGCGCTGCGCAGGAAGTAGGTGTTGTTCACGCCCGGGATCTCGACCGGGTACTGGAAGGCCAGGAACACGCCCGCCGCGGCACGCTCCTCGGGATCGAGCCCGAGCAGGTCGCGGCCGTCGTACTCGACCCGGCCCTGCGTGATCTCGTAGCCCTCGCGTCCGGCCAGGATGTTGCCCAGGGTCGACTTGCCGGCGCCGTTGGGCCCCATGATGGCGTGCACCTGGCCCGGCTTCACCTCGAGCGAGAGGCCCTTGAGGATGTCCTTGCCGGCGATGCGGGCGTGGAGGTTTTCGATCTTGAGCATGGGGGAGCCGTGATTGGTGATTCGTGATTGGTGATTCGCGGTTCGCGAGGGTGGTGGTCCATGCGGGACTGGCTTTTCGAATCACCAATCACCCATCACGGATCACGCGGCGGCGTCAGCCGACGCTGCCTTCCAGCGACACTTCCAGCAGCTTCTTGGCCTCCACCGCGAACTCCATCGGCAGTTCGCGGAAGACCTGCTTGCAGAAGCCGTCGACGATCAGGCTCACCGCGTCCTCCTGCGAGATGCCGCGGCTGCGGCAGTAGAACATCTGGTCGTCGGAGATCTTCGAGGTGGTGGCCTCGTGCTCGACCGTCGCGCTGGGGTTCTTCACCTCGATGTAGGGGAAGGTGTGCGCGCCGCACTGCTTGCCGATCAGCAGCGAGTCGCACTGGGTGTAGTTGCGGGCGCCGTCGGCGGCGCGGTCGACCTTGACCAGGCCGCGGTAGGAATTCTGCCCATGGCCGGCGCTGATGCCCTTGCTGACGATCTTGCTCTTGGTGCGCTTGCCGACGTGGATCATCTTGGTGCCGGTGTCGGCCTGCTGGCGGTGGTGGGTGAGGGCCACGGAGTGGAACTCGCCCACCGAGTCGTCGCCCAGCAGCACGCAGCTCGGGTACTTCCAGGTGATCGCCGAGCCGGTCTCGACCTGGGTCCAGGTGACCTTGCTGCGCGCGCCGCGGCACTCGGCGCGCTTGGTGACGAAGTTGTAGATGCCGCCGCGGCCCTCCTCGTCGCCCGGGTACCAGTTCTGCACGGTCGAGTACTTGATCTTCGCGTCCTCGAGCGCGACCAGCTCGACCACGGCCGCGTGCAGCTGGTTCTCGTCGCGCATCGGCGCGGTGCAGCCTTCCAGGTACGAGACCTCGGCGCCGTCCTCGGCGATGATCAGGGTGCGCTCGAACTGGCCGGTGTGGCCGGCGTTGATGCGGAAATAGGTGGACAGCTCCATCGGGCAGCGCACCCCCTTCGGGATGAACACGAACGAGCCGTCGGAGAACACCGCGGAGTTGAGCGCGGCGAAGTAGTTGTCGCCGGTCGGCACCACGCTGCCCAGGTACTGCCGGACCAGGTCCGGGTGCTCGCGGATGGCCTCGGACATCGAGCAGAAGACGATGCCCTTGTCGGCCAGCTCCTTGCGGAAGGTGGTGCCGACCGAGACCGAGTCGAACACTGCGTCCACCGCGACGCCGGCCAGCTTGGCGCGCTCGTGCAGCGGCACGCCGAGCCGGTCGTAGGTGTCGAGCAGTTCCTTGGGCACCTCGTCGAGCGACTTGTACTTCGGGCCCTTGGGCGCGGAGTAGTAGCTGATGGCCTGGAAGTCGATCGGCGCGATCTTCAGCTTCGCCCAGCGCGGCACCGGCATGGTCAGCCAGTGGCGGTACGCGTCCAGGCGCCACTGCGTCATCCACGCCGGCTCCTCCTTGCGGGCCGAGAGCGCGCGGACGACGTCCTCGTCCAGGCCCGGCGGCAGCGAGTCGGACTCGATGTCGGTGACGAAGCCGGCCGAGTAGCGGCGGCCCAGCTGTTCGATGATTTCTGCGTTCTCGACGGACATGGGGAATCAGCTCACGGTCAGGCGCGCGGGGATCGCGCGGGCGCCGGCCGTCTTGCCGGGAAGGGCGGGGGGCGGGGCGAGCATCTGCGCCAGCGACACGCCGCGCAGCGCTTCGGCGACGACGTCGTTGATGCGCCGCCAGTTGGCGCGCACGCCGCAGGAGCCTTCGATGCCGCAGCTGCCGGCATGGACGCTGCACTCGGTCATGCCGAGCGGGCCTTCCATCGCCTCGACGATCTCGAACAGCGAGATGTCCGCGGCCGGGCGCGCCAGCCGGTAGCCGCCGTTGGCGCCGCGGAAGGCCTCGACCAGGCCGGCCTGGGCCAGCGGCTTGAGCAGCTTGGCGACCGTCGGCGGCTCCAGCCCGGCCCGCTCGGCCAGGCCGGCGGCGCTGGCGACGGCATCCGGCTCGCTGGCCAGGACGGTGAGGACGACGGTGGCGTAGTCGGTGAGCTTGGTGACCCGGAGCATGGCGGATGGCTCGAAGCGCGCCGCGGGCGGCGCCTTCTGGCTGGTGGAATCAAATCAGGACTGAAATTGTACTGATTTGGGCCGCGGCCGCCAAGCGTCGGCCGCCAGGCCCCGTCCGGGCCCGCTCAGCCGCGTCCGGCGGGCGGGCCGGCCGGCGCCGGGGGCAGCACCAGGTCGAAGTAGGGCAGCGGGGGCTGCCGGCCCGGCGGCAGGTAGGCCGGGGCCGGCGTCCCCGCGCGGCCGAGCGATTTCACGAAGCGGAACAGCGCCCGCCGGTCGTCCTCCGCCATCGCGCGCACGGTGAAGTCCGGCATGATCGGGCGCGTACGCAGGCTGGCGCTGTACTCGAGCCACTGCGCCTCGTCCATGTCCGCCAGCAACAGGCGCAGGTTGGCGGCGTAGGTGGTGCCCCAGGGGCCGCGGTAACCCAGCGGCGACCCGGTCAGCCACTGCGACTTGTCGATGTCGCCCTGGCGCTCGGCGTAGCCAGGGGTATGGCAGTCGTTGCAGCCGCCGAGGCGGACGAGGTACTCGCCGCGCGCGAGCATCGCGGATCCGGTGGCGGTGGATGCCGTCGCCGCCGGCGCCGGGGATTCTGCGGCTTCGGCTGCGGTCACGGGGGATTTCGCGCAGCCGGTGGCGGCGACGGCAAGGGCGAGGGCGAGGGCGGCCATCAGGCAAGGGCGCATGGCGGGGCTCGTGCGGAGTGGGGGATGCGGTTGGAACGCAGGCGACGCGCGCGGGCGGCCACTCGGGTACCGCTCGCCGGCCGATTCGGGACACAATGCCCGTTCGCACACCACCCCACGGACCCATGGCCAAGAAGAAGATCGCCGCCCGCCTGTCGCCCATCCACGGCAACGGCGTGTTCGCCACCGAGACCATCGAGAAGGGCGAACGCATCGTCCGCTACAAGGGCAAGCTCCGCAGCCACGACGAGGTGGACGAGGAGTACGGCGACGTCGAGGAGGACGGCCACACCTTCCTGTTCACCCTCAACGACGACTACGTGGTCGACGCCAACGTCGACGGCAACATCGCGCGCTGGATCAACCACAGCTGCAAGCCCAACTGCGAGGCGGTGATCGAGGAGAACCAGAAGGGCAAGCGCCACAAGGACAAGGTCTTCATCGAGGCGATCCGCGCGATCAAGCCCGGAGAGGAGCTGACCTACAACTACGGCATCACCCTCGACGAGCCGCACACGGCCAGGCTCAAGAAGCTGTGGGCCTGCAAGTGCGGGGCGAAGGACTGCACCGGGACGATGCTGCAGCCCAAGCGCTGACCGCCCCGCGCAAGGGCGTACCCGGTCACAGTTGCGATGCTGGAGCCCGCCTCGGCGGGCTCCAGCGCTTTCCGATGCAGCAAACCGGCCAAAGGTTTGCATGACTTGTGCCAGTCGGTGGCCGCCGGTGGCGCCGTTAACTTGCGTGCCAACCGGGACGCGTTCCCGTCGACATGGACCCCAGGATGCGCTGCACCCGCCTGTCACTCGCCCTGCTGGCCGCGCTGTCGGCGCCCGCGTTCGCCGTCGAGATCGACGGCCGCATCGACCCGGCCGAATGGCAGGGCGCGCGCCACGTCACCGACTTCCGCAAGGTGCAGCCGCTCTCGGGCCAGCCGGCGTCGCTGCCCACCGAGGCCTGGATCCTGGCCACGCCCGAGGGGCTCGCGGTCGCCTTCCGCAACGTCCAGCCGGCCTCGGTGCCGCGCACCCGCCAGCGCGTGCAGCGCGACTTCGAGGAGCAGGTCGACCGCGTCAACCTGATGGTCGACTTCGACGGCGACGGCCGCACCGGCTACAACTTCACCCTCAGCTCGACCGACGACGTGTTCGACGCCGTGGTCACCAACGAGACCCAGTTCAACAAGGACTGGGACGGCAACTGGAAGCACGCGGTGGCCGAGGACGCGCAGGGCTGGACGGCGGAGATGCTGATCCCCTGGTACATCGCGCCGATGCGCAAGGGCAGCGACGGCAGGCGCACGCTCAAGGTCTACCTCGACCGCGTGGTCGGCTCGACCGGCGAGCGCGCGGCGTGGCCGGCAGTGAGCTTCATGCAGTCGCGGTTCCTGTCCGGGTTCGAGCCGGTCGAGGTGCCGGTGTACAGCCAGTCGCTGCTCGCGATCACGCCCTACGTCTCCGGCCTCTACGACAACGTCGGCGGCCGCAGCGACTTCGACGGCGGCGCCGACATCTTCTGGAAGCCGAACGGCCAGTTCCAGCTCACCGCCACGCTCAACCCGGACTTCGGCCAGGTCGAGAGCGACGACCTGGTGGTCAACTTCGGCGCCACCGAGACCTTCGTCAGCGACAAGCGCCCGTTCTTCACCGAGAACCAGGGCATCTTCGAGTACACCACGCCGTCCGACTACAGCCAGCTGCTCTACACGCGCCGCATCGGCGGCCCGGCCGACGACGGCGACGGCTCCGGCGACATCACCGCGGCGGTGAAGCTCAACGGCAGCGTCGGCGCGACCAAGTACGGCCTGTTCGCCGCCGACGAATCGGGCGAGGCCGGGCGCACCTTCACCGCGCTGCGGGTGGTGCGCGACTTCAGCGACCAGGACCTCGGGTTCATGGCGACCCACGTCGACCGCCCGTACCTGGACCGCGAGGCGAGCGTGTTCGGCATCGACCACAACTGGCGGCCGACGCCGCGCTGGAACATCCGCAGCCGCCTGTTCGGCAGCCAGATCCGGCAGCCGGGGCAGGATTCGGACGACCTCGGCGCCAGCGTCTGGGCCGACTACGAGATGGACCGCGGCTGGCGCCAGCAGTGGATCTTCATGCACTTCGGCGACGAGCTGCAGATCAACGACATGGGCTACCTGTCGGAGAACGACCTCAACTACGGCCACTGGGAGGTGTCGCGCCGCTTCACCGGCCTGCCGGCGGAATCGCGCTACGCCTCGAAGGATTGGCGCTGGCGGATCAGCCGGGTGACCGACGACCACGGCCGGTTGCTCAACGACCAGTTCCGCATGAGTCGCCGCAGCGAGCTGCGCAACGGCAGCAGCGAATACGCGCAGATCAACGTCAACAGCTCGGGCGTCGACAACCTGCTCACCCGCGGCAACGGCGTGGTCAAGCTGCCGGCCAACTTCAACTCCGACTTCGAGTACGACCGTCCGCGCAAGGGCAACTGGGCGTACGAGCTGGAGGCGCAGCTGCTCAGCGGCGGGCTGGCCGGCAACGACAAGGTGGGCTACGCGATCCGCTTCGACCCGACCTACTTCGTCAGCGACGCGTTCCGGGTCACCGGCGGCGTCTACCTCGACCGCACCCCCGACTGGCTGGTCTGGCAGCACGACAACCTGGTCGGCAGCTTCGTCGGCCGCGAGTGGCACTTCAACGCCGGCATCGAATGGAACATCGGCAGCCGCCAGGAGCTGCGGGTGAAGCTGCAGACGCTGGCGATCGACGCGCGCCTGCGCCAGGGCTGGCGGATCGATCCGTCCGGCAACGCGGTGCCCAGCGACGAGCCGATCGACGACTTCAGCGTGCGCAACCTCGGCTTCCAGGTGCGCTACCGCTACGAGCTGGCGCCGCTGTCCTACCTGTACGTGGTCTACGGCCGCGGCGGCTACCGCGAGATGCCGTTCTCGGAGGAGCCGGTGGACGGCCTGCGCGACAGCTTCGACCTGCGCGACGACGAGCAGCTGCTGGTGAAGCTGAGCTATCGCTTCGAGATCTGAGGGACGAAGCCCGGTGCCTGTCCCGATGCCCCGCTTTTCGCGCTACGGCTTCAGCTCGCGCAGGTCGGCGGAGGCGATGCGCCAGGCGCGCTGCTCGTCGGTGGCGCCGTCGACCACGGTGCGGTGCAGAGTGTAGGTGCCGTCGTAGCGGTGCACGCTGCCGTCCTTGCGGGTGGCGGTGATCGCCACCGGCACCTGGATGTAGCGCTGGCCCGCGCCGGCGTCCTCGCCGGTGGGCGTGCCCAGGGTGGCGACCACGTGCGCGGTGTCGGCGAAGCCGCCCGCGAACTGCTGTGGCGTCTGCCGGCTGGCCCGGCCGTCGTCGGACCACAGCGCATACGCGCGGGCGTAGCTGCCGCTGTCGATCGCCGCGTAGTAGTCGCCGATCACGGCGGCCGCATCCTGCGGGGTCGGCTCGGCCGGCGCCTGCGCGCCGTCCGCGGGCGGGGCGGCGCCGCCGGGCAGTATGCCGGTTTCCGGGTTGAGCAGGTCGACCTGGTCGGCGGGCTCGACGGCCGCCTGCGGCGGCGGCGCGCCGGTCAGCGGCACCTCGCCCGGCCCCGGCTTCGACGACATGCCGGTCACCCCGGCGCCGGACTGCGCCGGCTTCGGCAGCGCGTCGGCCTGTTGGTCCGACTGCGCGTCGCCGGCCGCGGACCGGTCGCCGCAGGCGGCGAGCAGCGCCGCGCAGGCCAGGGTGCACAGCCAGGCCCGTGGACGGTGGTTCGATGCGATCGACATGGCCATGCCTCAGCGATCCAGGTGGACGACGACGACGCCCTTCTCGATGCCGACCGTGCCGATACGCTTGCCCGCGGGCAGCTTGGACAGCAGGTCGGGATCCAGGCGGTAGACCGGTTCCTCGCGCGCGTACTCGGCGAGCAGGCCGTTGACCACGCCGCGCGCGCCGCCCTTGAGCAGGGTGCCGGAGCCGGGCAGGTCGAACTGCTGCAGGTCGGGATCGACCAGGTGCAGTCCCTGCGTCGACGGGTCGTAGCGCAGGCCGCTGGCCAGGGCCAGGTGCCCGGTCGGCGCACCTTCGCCGCCCAGGGCGCCCATGCCGACGTCGAACTCGAGCCGCAGCCGGGTGTCGCCCGGCGGGATCGACACGCGCGGGTTGGCGAGCGTCACCGCCACCAGTCCGCCGAGCTTGTCGAAGGTGCGCGGGAAGCGCTTGTCCAGCGAGTGCTGCAGCTGCGCAGGCGTGAACGCGACCTCGTCGTTGAGCCAGGCCGAGACCGCGCCGATCGTCGAGCAGGCGGCGAGCAGCAGGAACGCTAGGGCGGTCAGCAACGGGCGCGAGGCGTGGCGCATGGAAGTCCTGCCGGATGGGATGGCGCGATGTTGCGCACCCTACGCGAACGCGGTGAACGCCGCATTATCGGCCGCCGAACGATACCCGCGCCGCGTGATCCGCGGGAGCGCCCGTCCGCGGTGCGACGGGAGTTCATGGTGATCGCGGATCGCGCCCATGGGGCGCTCCTACGCCGGCGGCGGCTCGCCCAGCACCTTGCGCACCGGCTGCAGCCAGGCCACCAGCAGTCCGAGCAGCAGCATCGCGACCGTGCCGAGCGCGACCTGCTTGCACGCCAGCGCCGCCGGCACCGGCTGCACCGCGTAGTAGACGAGGAAGCCCGGGACGGTGGAGAACAGGGCCATCGCCAGCCCGAAGCGCAGCCCCTGCATCGACGTGGAGCGCCCGCCGGAAAAGCCCTGCGCGTAGATCCACGTCATCGCGTAGCCGACCAGCCCATGCGCCAGCACCATCCAGTGCACGTAGTGGCGGCTGTCGGCGTCGCCGCGGTACAGCGCGCCGAGCGCCTGGTAGTCGGGCGCCAGCAACAGCCCGTGCACCACGAAGCCGAGCAGCAGCGCCGCCACCGACATCACCAGACCGCAGACCCAGAAGCGCTTGCCCATGGCGTGCCCCATCGCAGGAAACGCGCGGCGCCGGCGCTGCCGCGTCGCGGCGATGCTACCCCTTGCGGACTATCGCGTCGACGCCGGCGAGGTGCCGCTTGCGCTCTTCGGTGTAGTGCCACCACGGCCGCGGCGGCGCGCCTTCCATGAAGCGCACCGCGCTGACGAAGGTGTCGATCACGCACGGATCGTGGCGCACGCCGGTCAGCGCGCACAGGCGCTGGTACAGCGCGTACGGATCCTTGCCGCGCAGCTGTGCGGGCCGTTCGATGCCCAGGCCGAGCAGGTCGCGGACCATGGCCGGGCCGATGTTGGGGATCTGGTCCAGCCGGGCGGCTTCGCCCGCGTGTCGCGCCTTGGCCATCGCTCAGCCTCGCTGCTGCAGCGCCAGCCGCAGGCCGATGCCGACGAAGACCGTGGCGATCGCCCGCTGCCGCCAGCGCGCCAGCCGCGGGCTGCGCGACGCGCGGCGGCCGAAGCGCCCGACCACGAAGGCGAGCGTCGCGCTGTTGGCGAAGCCGATCGTCGACAGCAGCGCACCCAGCACCAGGAACTGCAGCCAAGCCAGGCCGCGCTCGGGATGCACGAACTGCGGCAGGAAGGCGAGGAAGAACAGCGCAACCTTCGGGTTGAGCACGCCGGTGACCACCGAGCGCCGGTAGACGTGCCCGCCCGTGTGCGGCTGGACCTCCGCCTGCGTCGGCGCCGCGGGCCGCTCGCGCCAGGCCTTGATCCCGAGCCAGACCAGGTAGGCCGCGCCGGCGTACTTGAGCAGCTCGAACGCGAGCGCGGAAGCGGCGAGCAGCGCCGACAGGCCGAAGCCGGCGGCGAGCGCGTGGATCAGCGTCGCGGTCTCCAGGCCGAGTCCCGCCTGCAGCCCGCGCCGGGTACCGCCGGCCACCGTCTGCGCCACGATCCACGCGGTGCCGGGACCGGGGATCAGCACCAGCACGGCGGCCGCGGCGAGGTAGGCGAGCAGGGTGGGGGCGTCGAACAGGGCCATGTCAGCGCAGCACCTTGAACGCGTGCATCCAGTCGCCGTGCAGGAAGCCGGGCAGGCACCACAGGATGCACAGCGGCTCGATCGCGCGCGCGGCCTCGGCCCTGCCCATGTCCTCGACGCCCCATCCGAACTGGTCGAGGATGCCGGCGACGGTGCGCTTGGCGCCCGCGTCGTTGCCGCAGATGAACATGCTCGGCGGTCCGCCGGCGAGCTGCGGGTCCACCATCAGGCCGTTGCCCACCGAACTGAAGGCCTTGACCAGGCGCGCGCCCGGGAACTCCCGCTGCAGCCGTTCCATCAGCGAGTCGTCGAACGAGGTCGTGAAGCCGAGCACGCCGTTGACCGGGGGCTGGTCGGCGATCGGGTTGGTGGTGTCGATCACCGTCTTGCCGTCGAGGTTGCGCGCGCCGGCCGCGCGCAGCACGTCGGCGGCGACGGTTCCCTTGACCGCGAGCACCACGATCTCGCCGAAGGCGGCGGCCTGCTCGACGCTGCCGGCCTGCCCGCCGGGGTTCGCCGCCTGCCAGTCGGCCAGCTTGGCCGGCTCGCGCGTGCCCAGCATGGCCTCGTGGCCGTGCCGGAGGAAGCCGTTGCCCAACGTTTGCGCCACCGTGCCCGAACCCAGGATTCCCACCTTCATGCGCGCACTCCCGATTGCCGGATCGGCCCCGAGTCTATGCCGTGCACGGGCGTCCGCGAACCGGTGCGATGCAACGCAACGTCCCGCGTCCACGGGCGCGGAAACGGAAAAGGCCGGATTCCCTGCGGAATCCGGCCTTCGTGGCGCCTGTGGCGGCGGGCGGCACGGCGCCGCCCGTCGACGGAACTCAGGCGGCGGCGTCCTTGAGCTTCTTCAGCGGGCGCACCTTGACCTTGACCGAGGCGGGCTTGGCGGCGAACCACTGCTCTTCCTTGGTGAAGGGGTTGATGCCCTTGCGCTTCGGCTTGGCCGGGACGTTCACGGCGGTGATCTTCAGCAGGCCGGGCAGGGTGAACGAACCCGCGCCCTTCTTGCTGACCGAGCCGTGGACGGCGCCTTCGAGCGCGGCCATCACGGCGCGCACGTCCTTCGCCGCGACGCCGGTGGCGTTGGCGATGTGGGCGACCAGGCCCGACTTGCTGAGGGCTTCCTTGATCGGCTTCGGCGCGGCCGGCTTGGCAGCGGCGGCCTTCTTCGGTGCAGCCTTCTTGACTGCCTTTTTCGCTTTCTTCGCCATGAGTGTCCTGTTCCGTATTCGTTGGTTGGTTGTTGGGCCGAACCCGTCGGCAAGCGCAATGTAGGGCAAGTTTTTGGCGCCGCCAAGTACCCGAAGGCGAAAAAGACGCTTTTTTTCAGGGCTGCGCGACGACCGGCGAAGGTCGATGGCGGAGGTCGGATCGCTTCAGTGTTCCCCGATCGGTCCCCGCCGGCGGTGCGCGCCCGCCGTCGCGGGCGGGCGGCGGCGGATCGTGCGGCCGCGACGCCGGCCCGGCAGGTGCGCGACTTGTCCTTTCGGCGCGGGCGCAAAAGCCGGGATGTTGATGTATCGCGGGAAGTTGGCGATGCCCCCCGGCGGACTGGACGGGCGCCGCGACGCAGGGCCGAGCGCACGTTCCGTCGACGGCGGCCGGGCCGGGCCCGACGTGGACCGGAGCCGCCGCCGCGCGGTACGCGTCAGTCCTCCTCGTGCCTGGGCTTGTACGCCTCCACCAGCTTCTGCTGCACCTGCGCCGGCACCGGCTCGTAGTGGCTGAAGTCGAGCGAATAGCGCCCGCGGCCGGCGGTGACCGACTTGAGCTCGGCCGCGTAGCCCTCCAGCTCCGACAGCGGCACCTGCGCCTTGACCACGATCTCGCCGCCGCGCGCCGAGTCGGTGCCGCTGATGCGCGCGCGCTTGGCCGCCAGGCCGCCGCTGATGTCGCCCATGTGCTGCTCGGGCGCATTCACGTCCAGATCGACGATCGGCTCGAGCACCTGCGGATGCGCCTTGGAGATCGCATCGAGGAAGGCCTTCTTGCCCGCGGCGACGAAGGCGACCTCCTTGCTGTCGACCGGATGGTGCTTGCCGTCGTAGACGACCACGCGCACGTCCTGCATCGGGTAGCCGGCGATCGCGCCGCCGGAAAGCACCTGGCGCACGCCCTTCTCGACCGCGGGCAGGAACTGGCCGGGGATGGTGCCGCCCTTGACCTCGTCGACGAACTCGAAGCCGCCGCCGCGCGGCAGCGGCTCGATGCGCAGGAACACCTCGCCGAACTGGCCGGCGCCGCCGGTCTGCTTCTTGTGCCGGTGGTGGCCCTCGGCCCTGCCGGCGATGGTCTCGCGGTAGGCGATGCGCGGCGGGCGGGTGGCGACGTCGACGCCGTGGCGGTCCTTGAGCCGGTCGAGGTTGACGCGCAGGTGCAGGTCGGACAGGCCGCGCACCACGGTCTCGTTGGTGTCCGGCAGGTGCTCGACCTGGAAGCAGGGATCCTCCTCGGACAGCTTGTGCAGCGCGGTGGCGAGCTTCTGCTCCTGGCCCTTGCTGGTCGCCTGCACGGCGAGCCCGAACATCGGCTTCGGGAACTCCAGCGGCGCCAGGTGGATGTGGTCCTCGGCGTGGGAGTCGTGCAGCACGGCGTCGAAGTGCAGCTCGTCGACCTTGGCCACCGCGGCGATGTCGCCGGGCACGGCCTGCGCGATCTCGACGTGCTCCTTGCCCCGGAGCTTGAACAGGTGGGCGACCTTGAACGGCTTCTTGCCGTCGTCGACGAACAGCTGCGAATCCTTCCTCACCGTGCCCTGGTAGACCCGGAACACGCCGAGCTTGCCGACGAAGGGGTCGTTGACGATGCGGAACACGTCGGCGATGACGTGGGCATCCGGGTCGGGCCGGGCCTCGACCGGCTGCGCATCGGGCCCCGTCCCCTTCGCGAACGGCGGCGGGTTGGCCTCGCCGGGGTGCGGGAACAGCCGCTCGGCGACGTCGAGGAGTTCCCTCACCCCGACGCCCGTCCTGGCCGAGGCGAAGCACACCGGCACCAGGTGGCCTTCGCGCAGGCACTGCTCGAAGGCGTCGTGCAGCTCCGCGCCGGACAGGCCGCCCTCGCCGAGGTCGAGGTAGTGGTCCATCACCGTCTCGTTGACCTCGACGACCTGGTCGATGATTTTCTGGTGCCAGTCGCCGACGGCGCCCAGGTCGCTGTCGCCGGACGACCGGCCGAAGCAGTCCACCACCGCCTTGCCGCCGCCGCCGGGCAGGTTGAGCGGCAGCAGCTCGGGGCCGAACTCCTCGCGCAGCTCGGCGAGCACGCGCGCGCAGTCGGCCGCCTCGTGGTCGATCTTGTTGACCACCACCACCCGGCACAGGCCACGCTGGCGCGCGCGCTCCATCATCCGGCGGGTGCCATATTCGACGCCCTTGTCGGCGTCGACGACGATCGCGACCGTTTCCACCGCCGCCAGCGCGGACAGCGTCGGGCCGCGGAAGTCGGGATAGCCGGGCGTGTCGACCAGGTTGACGTGGATGCCTGCGTGGTCCGTGCTGGCGATGGCGGCGTCGATGGAGTGGCCGCGCTCCTTTTCCATGGGATCGAAGTCGGAGACGGTGCTGCCGCGTTCGATCGTGCCTGCCGCCTGGATGGCGCCGCCGGCATGCAGCAGGGCTTCGAACAGCGTGGTCTTGCCGGCGCCAGGGTGGCCCGCCAGGGCCACGTTGCGGATGTCCGGAGTCGAGTACGGCATGGCCAGTTCCTCCCGTCGGGCTGGCGGGAGCCCGTCGGACGGACTCCCGCGGAAGGGATCCCAGGGAAGCAGGCCATGGGCGACCGGGCTCCCGCGCAGGGATCCGCACGAGGCGTCATGGCTGTCCGCGGGGGAGGCGCAGCGACCGAGCGTTGCGCTCGGCGGGCGGTCATGGCGGGAGGTGGACGATAGCGCGCCGTCGAACGCAGCGTCCCGTTGCAGCGCAGCAAAGCGAACGCGCGCGTAACGCCGCCGCCGCTACGCTTGCGCCCGATCATCGACTGCGACGGAGCACGTTCCATGGCCACCACCCGCCACGCCACCGCCCACTGGTCCGGCGACCTCAAGAGCGGCGGCGGCACCATCAGCACCCCGCAGAGCGGGCTGATGGCCGATACCGCATACGGCTTCAACACCCGTTTCGGCGACAAGAAGGGCACCAATCCCGAGGAACTGATCGCCGCCGCGCACGCGTCGTGTTTCACCATGGCGCTGTCGAACGCGCTGTCGCAGGCCGGGCACGCGCCGGATGCGGTGGACACCCGCGCCGAGGTCGACCTGTCGCTGGACGGCGGCCCCACCATCAGCGCGATCCGCCTGTCGACCCGGGCGAAGGTGCCCGGCATCGACGCCACCAGGTTCCGCGCCATCGCCGACGATGCCAAGCAGAACTGCCCGGTGTCGAAGGCGCTTTCGGCGGTGCCCATCACCCTGGAGGCGGAACTGCTTGGCTGAAGCCCCGGCGTCCGCCCTGTTCGTCCACGGAGCGGGCGCCGGTGGCTGGGAATGGAACGCCTGGCGCGGCGTGTTCGCCGCCGCGGGCGTGCGCTGCGAAACGCCGGACCTCGCGCCTTCCCCGGCCGGGCTGGCGCGAACGAGCCTCGACGACTACGCCGACCAGGTCCGCGACGCCCTGCGCGCGCTGCCGCACCCGCGCGCGCTGGTCGGCGCCAGCCTCGGCGGCCTGCTCGCCGCGATGTCCGCGGGCGGCGCCGACGCGCTGGTGCTGGTCAACCCGCTGCCCCCGGTCCCCTGGCACGCGCAGCTGCCGCAGCGGTCGTGGCCGGACGTCGTGCCCTGGCGGCGCGACGCGCGGCTGTCGTCGACGCGGCGCGCGCTGCCCGATGCCGACGACGCCACCGCGCTGTACGCGTTCGAGCGCTGGCGCGACGAAAGCGGCATGGCCATGCGCGCCGCGTATGCCGGCATCGAGCTCGGGCGGCCCCGGTGCCCGGTGCTGTGCATCGCCTCGCAGCTCGACGAGGACGTGCCGCCGGCGCTGACCGCGGCGCTGGCCCTGGCCTGGGAGGCGGACCTGCTGCGCGCGGACGCGCTCAGCCATGCCGGCCCGCTGCTGGGCCGCGATGCCGCCGGGGTGGCCGCGCAGGCGCTGGCCTGGCTGTCGGCGCGCTAAACACGGCGCGTCCGACCGGCTGCAAGCGTTTCCGATTCAGCCTTGCGTTACCGGCGTGGCCCTAGCGTGTGGATCCGCGCCGCGCCCGGCGCCCGGGAGTCCGCCATGCACCGCTTCGCCACCTCGCTGCTCGCCGCCGGCTTGCTCGCTGCCGGCACCGCTTCCGCGCAATCGGGCTATTACCCGCCGCCGGGCGACGATCCGTCGCCGTCGTATCCGCCGGCCGATGCCGTGCGCGACGATCGCGACGCGCAGTACGACGTCGCGCGCGTGGTGCGCGTCGACCCGGTGATCGTTTCCGACTACCGCGACGGCCGCGCCCGGGCCGGCCAGCGCTGCCATTCGCGCCAGGACGGCTATTACGCCGGCGACGACGGCTACCGGGACGACGGCTACCGCGATGATGGCTATCGCGACGACGGAGGCTATCGCGACGGTCGCTACCGCGGCGGCAGCGAGACCGGGCGCAACGTCGCCACCGTGGTCGGCGGCGTGGTCGGCGCCGTGCTCGGCAGCAAGGTCGGCGGCGGCTCGGCGCGCTACGCCACCGCGGCGGTCGGTTCGATGGTCGGCGGCATGGCCGGCCGCAAGGTCTACGACAACAGCCACGCGCCGCCGCGCTCCGGCGTGGTGACCGTCTGCGACCCCGTGTCCGCCGGCTATCCCGCGCCGCCCGACGGCGACTACTACGCGGTGGACGACAGCCGCGTCGGTGCCTACGACGTCACCTACGAATACGCGGGGCGGCGCTACACCACGCGCATGGACCACCACCCCGGCGACACCGTGCGCGTGCGCGTGGACGTGAGCCCGGCCGAATAGCGACGCTGCGATCCGGTATGCCTGCGTCGGCCCGGATGTGGGAGCGGCGCATGTGGGCGCGACGCATGTGGGAGCGGCGCGTGTGGGAGCGACGGAAGTCGCGACGCTTTCCCCCGGCGCCGGAAGGAGTCGCGACTTCCGTCGCTCCCACAAGGAACACAACCTGCCGCGACTCCCGTCGCTCCCGCAAGAAAGACAACCTGCTGCGACTTCTGCCGCTCCCGCAAGGCTGGAAGCCGGGATTCCCCGCGGCGTTGCCGCTTCCGGCACGTGGCGGCATAGTGGCGTGAATCCTTCCGGAGCCGCCGAATGCCTCGCCTCGCCTCGATCGCCGCGCTGTGCTGCCTCGCCGCCACCGCGCAGGCCGCGGACGTCCACCTGCTGACCGCTGCGCGCATCCACACCTCCGATCCCGCGCATCCGCAGGCCGAAGCGATGGCCTGGGACGACGGCGGCCGCCTGCTGGCGGTCGGCGACGCGAAGACGCTGGCCGCGCGCTGGCCGGACGCCGAGCGCATCGACGTGGGCGAGGCGACCGTGATCCCCGGCCTGATCGACGCCCACGGCCACTTCCGCGAATTCGCCACGACCCTGCTGATGGCCGACCTGGTCGGCGCCCGCGACAAGGCCGAAGTGGTCGCGCGGCTGCGCGCGTTCGAGAAGAAGCTGGGCGAGGGCGACTGGCTGCGCGGCAGCGGCTGGGACCAGAACGACTGGCCGGACAAGGCCTTCCCGACCGTCGCCGACCTCGACGCCGCCTTCCCCGACCGGCCGGTGTACCTGGAGCGCGTCGACGGCCACGCCGCATGGGTGAACTCGGCCGCGCTGCGCGCGCTGGTGGGCAACCCCGACGTCGGCCCGATGCTCGCCGGCGGCGAGGTCGAGGGCGGGCGCGTGCTGCGCGGCGCCGACGGCAAGCCCACCGGCGTGCTGGTCGACAACGCCAAGGACGCGGTGTCCGCGGTGCTGCCCGCGCCCGATCCCGAGGACATGGCGCGCGCGCTCGCCGAGGCCGCGCGCATCGTGCTGTCCGACGGCATGACCGGCGTGCACGAGATGGGCGTCTCGCGCGGGACGCTGGCGCTGTACCGCAAGCTGGCCGACGCGGGGAAACTGCCGCTGCGCATCGATGCCTATGCCAACGGCGACGGCGATGCGCTCGCCGACCTGTGCGCGCACGGCCCGTACCGCCATCCCGGCGGCCACCTGAAGATGGCCGGCGTGAAGCTCTACATCGACGGCGCCCTCGGCAGCCGCGGCGCCGCGCTGCTGGAGGACTACAGCGACGACCACGGCAACCGCGGCCTGCTGGTCACCGATCCCGGGCAGTACGAGGCGACCGTGCGCAAGGCCAAGGGCTGCCACCTGCAGGTCGCCACCCACGCGATCGGCGACCGCGGCAACCGCATCGTGCTCGACACCTACGAGCGCGTGCTGGGCGCGGACGCGAAGAGCGACCACCGCTGGCGCGTCGAGCACGCCCAGATCGTCGCGCCGGAGGACATCCCGCGCTTCGCCAAGCTGGGCGTGATCGCCTCGATGCAGCCCACCCACGCCACCTCCGACATGCCGTGGGCGCAGGATCGCCTCGGCAAGGGACGGTTGTTCGGCGCCTACGCCTGGCAGCGCTTCCTGCACAGCGGCGCACACCTGGCGCTGGGCTCGGATTTCCCGGTCGAATCGCCGGATCCGCGGCTGGGCCTGTACGCGGCGGTGACGCGGCAGGACCGCGACGGCCAGCCGCCGGGCGGCTGGCTGCCGGACCAGCGGCTGTCGCCGGCCGAGGCGCTGCGCGGCTTCACCGCGGACGCCGCCTACGCGGGCTTCGACGAGAACGAGGTGGGCCAGCTCAAGCCGGGCCTGCGCGCCGATTTCGTGGTGCTGGCGAGCGATCCGCTGGCGGTGCCGGCGTCGCAGCTCGACGACCTGCAGGTCGAGTCGACCTGGGTCGACGGCAAGCCGGCGTACCGCGCCGACCAGCCCGCGAACCGCTAGCGCGACCTCGTGGGCGCGGCTTCAGCCGCGAGCTTTCCGGGACGCAATGGCCGTTGTGGGAGCGACGGAAGTCGCGACGCTTTTCCCGGCGCCGGAAGGAGTCGCGACTTCCGTCGCTCCCACAAGCGCCTTCGCCGGCCGCAAAAGCTCGCGGCTGAAGCCGCTCCCGCATCCACGCGCCGGTGCGCCTACCAGTCGATCCGTCCGCGCACCACCGTCTGCACGCGCCCACCCGACCACACCTCGCCGTCGCCATCGACGAACAGCTCGATGATCGCGTCGTGCCCGACCTCGCGGCCCTGGCTGATGCGGTAGTGCCCATCGGGGCCGGGCAGCGCGTCCTGCGACGCCAGCCAGGCGGCCAGCGTGGCGTTGGCGGCGCCCGAGGCGGCGTCCTCGAACCGCGCCGGCGCGCCGACGAAGGCGCGCACCGCGAGGTAGTACACCGGGTCGTCGCTGCGCGCGAACGCGCACAGGCCCATGCTCTCGGTCGCCTGCGCCAGCGCGGCGATCGCGTCCCAGTCCGGCTCGGCCGCGCGCAGCGTCGCCTCGTCGCGGACCTCGGCCAGCCACCAGCGGCGGCCGCCGTCCACCAGCGCCGGGGGCAGCGCGCCCGGCGGCAGGCCGGCGAGCGCGCCGCGCAGGCGCGGGTCGCCGGCGTCGGCGATCTCCATCACCCGCGCCCGCGGCGTGCGCACGGCGATGGTGCGCGTGGGCCCGTCGCCCTCGACGCGCAGCGGCAGCTCGCCGGCGGCGCCCTGCTGCACCAGCAGCCCGTCGCGCGGCGTCGCCAGCCCGGCTTCCAGCACCGCGTGCGCGGTGCCGACGCTGGGATGGCCGGCGAACGGCACCTCGCGGCGGGGGCTGAAGATGCGGATGCCGTAGTCGGCGCCGGACGAGGTCGCGGGGAAGACGAACGTCGTTTCCGGCAGCCGCGTCCAGCGCGCGATCGCCTGCATCGCCTCGTCGTCGAGGCCTTGTGCGTCGAGCACGACCGCGAGCGGGTTGCCGGCGCCGGGGCGGTCGGCGAAGACGTCGAGTTGCAGGTAGGGGCGAGGGGGCATGGAAGTTGCCGGACGTTGGAGTCGCGCGCCGGATCGCATTGGTCCGGGCGTCGAGGTTGGGGAGTGCGGCGAAATCTGGTTTTGACCGTCATTCCCGCGAAAGCGGGAACCCAGCGTCTTTCGGTCTCCGGTAGTCCGGATGGAAAGTCACGGGGTTCCCGCTTTCGCGGGAATGACGACTCCGGGTGGCGGGGATCGGGTCTGCCGATGGAGTGTATCGACAGCCGGGCCGTCCGGGTACGCAGCGACGGCTGCAGGCCCTAGAATTGCGCGTTCATGCCCACGCCCGGGCGCGCAACGGCCGCCATGTCCGCCATTCCTCCCTCCGCTCCCTGGATCGTGCTCAAGTTCGGCGGCACCTCGGTGTCGCGTCGCCACCGCTGGGACACCATCGGCCGGCTGGCGAAACGGCGCGCCGACGAGGAGGGCGCGCGCGTGCTGGTGGTGGTGTCGGCGCTCTCGGGCGTCACCAACGAGCTGCAGGCGATCGCCGACGGGGCCGGCGACGGCGCGGCGCGGATCGCGGCGCTGGCCGAGCGCCACCAGGCGTTCGCGCGCGAGCTCGAGCTCGATCCCGGCGACGTGCTCGGCGAGCGCCTGGCCGAACTGGCCGCGCTCGGCGTCGACGCGCGCGCCGCCGCGCGGCCGCTGGACTGGCAGGCCGAGCTGCTGGGGCAGGGCGAGCTGCTCTCGTCCACCCTCGGCGCCGCCTACCTGCGCGCGCAGGGGCTGGACTTCGGCTGGTGCGACGCGCGCGAGTGGCTGGAGGCGATCGCGCTGCCCAACCAGAACGCCTGGTCGACCCGGCTCTCGGTATCGTGCCGGCGCGAGCCCGGCGGCGGCTTCCGCGAACGCTTCCACGCGCAGCCGGCGCGGCTGCTGCTGACCCAGGGCTTCATCGCGCGGCACGCCGACGGCGGCACCGCGATCCTCGGCCGCGGCGGCTCGGACACCTCGGCCGCGTATTTCGGCGCCCTGCTCGGCGCGCGCCGCGTCGAGATCTGGACCGACGTGCCCGGCCTGTTCAGCGCCAACCCGCGGGTGGTGCCGGAGGCGCGCCTGCTCACCAGGCTGGACTACGCCGAGGCGCAGGAAATCGCCACCACCGGCGCCAAGGTGCTGCACCCGCGCTCGATCAAGCCCTGCCGCGACGCCGGCGTGCCGATGGCGATCCTCGACACCGAGCGCCCCGACCTGCCCGGCACGCGCATCGACGGCGACGTCGCCACCGTGCCGGGGGTCAAGGCGGTGAGCCGCCGCAACGGCATCGTGCTGGTGTCGATGGAAAGCGTCGGCATGTGGCAGCAGGTGGGCTTCCTGGCCGACATCTTCGACCGCTTCAGGCGCCACGGCCTGTCGGTCGACCTGATCGGCTCCTCGGAAACCAACGTCACCGTCTCGCTCGACCCGGGCGAGAACCTGGTCAGCACCGACGTGATCGCGCGGCTGTCCGAGGACCTGGCGCAGGTGTGCCGGGTCAAGGTGATCGCGCCGTGCGCGGCGATCACCCTGGTCGGCCGCGGCATGCGCTCGCTGCTGCACAGGCTCTCCGACGTCTGGGCCACGTTCGGGCGCGAGCGCGTGCACCTGATCTCGCAGTCCTCCAACGACCTCAACCTGACCTTCGTGATCGACGAGGCCGACGCGGACGGCCTGCTGCCGGTGCTGCACGCCGAGCTGATCGACAGCGGCGCGATGCCGGTGCGCGACGCCGGGGTGTTCGGGCCGAGCTGGCGGGAAATCGAGCACGGCCGGCCGCGCCGCGCGGCGCCGTGGTGGCGCGGCGAACGGGCGCGCCTGCTCGCGTGCGCGGAAGCCGGCACGCCGGCCTACGCCTACCACCTGCCGACGGTGCGCGAGCGCGCGCGTTCGCTGCTCGACGTCGGCGCCATCGACCGCCGCTTCTTCGCGA
This sequence comes from Luteimonas sp., assembly GCA_041905645.1. Taxonomy (GTDB): domain Bacteria; phylum Pseudomonadota; class Gammaproteobacteria; order Xanthomonadales; family Xanthomonadaceae; genus Luteimonas. The sequence goes on along the minus strand of JAYRKR010000008.1, from coordinate 35,469 downwards.
TCAAGGCCAACCCGCACCCGGCGATCCTGCGCGCGCTCGCGGACGAGGGCTTCGGGCTGGAATGCGTGTCGCTGGGCGAGCTGGAGCACGTGTTCGCCACCCTGCCGGAGCTGGATCCGGCGCGCGTGCTGTTCACGCCCAGCTTCGCGCCGCGCGCCGAGTACGAGGCCGCGTTCGCGCTCGGCGTGACGGTGACGCTGGACAACGTCGAGGCGCTGCGCAACTGGCCGGACACCTTCCGCGGCCGCACGCTGTGGCTGCGCGTGGACCTGGGACGCGGCGACGGCCACCACGCCAAGGTCGTCACCGGCGGCGTCGCGTCGAAGTTCGGCCTGCCGCTGGCGGCGTTCGACGCCTTCGTGGCGGAAGCACGAAGCCTGGACGCGCGCATCGCCGGCATCCATGCCCACCTGGGCAGCGGCATCGCGACGCCCGCGCACTGGCGCGAGGTCTACGCCGAGCTCGCGGGCTTCGCCGATGGCGTCGGCACGGTCGAGGCCATCGACATCGGCGGCGGCCTGCCGATCCCCTACAAGCCCGAGGCGCAGCCGTTCGACCTCGAGGCCTGGGCCGCCGGCCTGGCCGAGATCAAGGCGGCGTATCCGCGCTATGCGCTGGCGGTCGAGCCGGGGCGCTACCTGGTCGCCGAGTGCGGCGTGCTGCTGGCGCACGTCACCCAGGTGGTGGAGAAGCAGGGCGTCCGCCGCGTCGGCCTGGACGCCGGCATGAACGCACTGATGCGCCCGGCGCTGTACGACGCGTACCACGGCGTCCACAACCTCGCGCGGCTGGACGAGGCGGAGGATGCCGCGTTCGACGTCGTCGGCCCGATCTGCGAGTCCGGCGACGTGCTCGGCGCGGGGCGGATGCTGCCCGCGGCCACCGCGGAGGGCGACGTCGTGCTGGTCGCCGACGCCGGCGCCTACGGCTTCGTCATGGCCAACCGCTACAACCTGCGCGCACTGCCGCGCGAGGCGGTGCTGGAGTGACCGCGCGCGCGAACCTGGCCTGGACCAGCGCGGGGGCGGCGGCGGCGCTGGCGGTGTTCGGCTACGTCGCGGTCGGGCTGGCGAGCGGCGCCGGGCTGGCGTCGTGGCACCGCAACGCCGGCGCCTCGCTGAGCGTCGCGCCCGCGGCGGCGATGGCCGCCGGGCTGGCGTCCTGGTGGATCAGCGCATGGTGGGAGAACGTCGACCGCGACGCGCGCCGCTGGAGCGCCTTCGGGCTGGCACTGCGCACGGTGGCGTGCGCGTTCCTGCTGTTCGCGCCGCTGGCGACGCTGTGGATGGGCGTGGTCGAAGGCCTCGGCCAGCTGCTCTCCGGCAACTCCGGCAACCTGCGCGTGGCGCTGGCCTGGGTGCCGGCGATCGCGGTCTACGCGGTGCTGTTCGGCGTGCTGCTGGGCGGGCTGCCCGCGCTGTGCATCGAATTCTTCCTGTGCCGCCGCTTCCTGCGGCAGGCGCGTGGCCTTGCTTTGGAGGGGGCGCGATGACGCCGTTCGACAGGGACGCGGTGCGCAGCTTCCGCTTCGTGCGCTGCGATTTCGACGCCGCCACGGGCGTGGCGCGGCTGGTGTACGCCTTCGACGACGGCCCCGAGCTGGTGGAGACCATCACCGTCCCCGGCGCGCCGTTCGTGCTCGACGAAGCGCGCGCGGGCGCCGCCGAACGGGCGCTGCGGCTGCTGCACCTGATCGCGGGCGTGAGCTACTACAAGGCGGCGGTGCCGGGCGAGATCCGCATCGATTCGTACGAGATCGATGCCGCCACGGCGGCGCTGCTGGACGAGGTCTACCTCAACGGGCTGGGCGAATTCGCCTACCGCAACGGGCTGGACCTGCACGGCAGGATCCGCTTCCCCGCCCTGGAGTCCTCCCCTTCGGAGCAGCCTGCTTCAGGGCCCTCCCCTTCAAGGGGAGGGTTGGGTGGGGATGGTGTTGATTCCGGAAACAATGCTGCCGCTGGCGGGGAAACCCACCCCCACCCCGGCCCTCCCCCTGAGGGGGAGGGAGTCGATCCGGCGAGGGGGGGGGCGACGCTCGGACCGCGCCCGCACGCGCTCGTCGCCATCGGCGGCGGCAAGGATTCGCTGGTCTCGATCGAGGCGCTGCGCGCCGCCGGCGTCGAGCAGACCGTCGCCTGGATCGGCGGCTCGCAGCTGATCCGCGCCTGTGCCGAACGCACCGGCCTGCCGACCCTCAACATCGGCCGCCAGCTCGCGCCGGAGCTGTTCGAGTACAACCGCCAGGGCGCCTGGAACGGCCACATCCCGGTCACCGCGATCAACTCGGCGATCCTGGTGTTCGCCGCGGTGCTGCTCGATGCGGACCAGGTGGTGTTCTCCAACGAGCGCTCGGCCAGCTACGGCAGCCTGATCGAGGGTACCGGCGAGGTGAACCACCAGTGGTCGAAGGGCTGGGCGTTCGAGCGCGATTTCGGCGCGCTGGTGCAGCGCCAGGTCGCCGCCGACCCCGGATCGGGCCCGGGGCGGGCCCTGCGCTACTACTCGCTGCTGCGCCCGCTGAGCGAGCTGGCGGTGGCGCGGCAGTTCGCGAAGACCGACCGCTACGACGCGCACTTCTCCAGCTGCAACCGCAACTTCCACCTGCTCGGCGAGCGCCCGGCCAACCGCTGGTGCGGGGTGTGCCCGAAGTGCCATTTCGTGTTCCTGGCGCTGGCGCCGTTCATGCCCAAGCCGCGGCTGGTGGCGATCTTCGGGCGCAACCTGCTCGACGACCCGGAGCAGGTGCCCGGCTTCGACGCGCTGCTCGAGTACCGCGACCACAAGCCGTTCGAATGCGTCGGCGAGGGCCGCGAGTCGCGCGCGGCGATGGCGGCGCTGGCGCGGCGCCCGGAGTGGCGCGAGGACGCGGTGGTGAAGCGCTTCGCCAGCGAGATCCTGCCGCAGCTCGACGCCGCGGAACTGGACGTCGCGCCGCTGCTGGTGCTCGACCAGGAGCACCGCGTGCCGCCGGCGCTGTGGGAACGCGTGCGTGCGCATTTCGCAGCTTGAGGGGCGGCGCGTCGCGCTGTGGGGCTGGGGCCGCGAGGGCCGCGCGGCCTGGCGCGCGATCCGGGCGCGCCTGCCCGCGCAGCCGCTGACCCTGTTCTGCAGCGAGGCCGAAGCCGAGGACGCGCGCGCCTGCGGCGACGCGCTGCTGCTGCCCGACACCGGGATGAGCGGCGAGCGCCTGGCGGCGTTCGAGGTGGTGGTGAAGTCGCCCGGCATCAGCCCCTACCGCACGGAGGCGGAGATCGCGCGCGGCCGCGGCACCAGCTTCGTCGGCGGCACCGCGCTGTGGTTCGCCGAGCGCCCCGGCGCGCGCACGCTGTGCGTCACCGGCACCAAGGGCAAGAGCACGACCACGGCGCTGCTGGCGCACCTGCTGCGCGCCGGCGGCCACCGCACGGCGCTGGCCGGCAACATCGGCATGCCGCTGCTGGAACTGCTGGACGACGAGGCCGAGCTGTGGGCGATCGAGCTGTCGAGCTACCAGACCCGCGACGTCGCCGCCAGCGGCGCGCGGCCGGAAGCGGCCGTGGTGACCAACGTCTTCCCCGAGCACCTGGACTGGCACGGCAGCGAGCAGCGCTACGTCGAGGACAAGCTGGCGCTGCTGACCGGCGCGAAGCCGCGCATCGCCGTGCTCAACGCCGACGACCCGCGGCTGGCCGCGCTGGCGCTGCCGGAGAGCGAGGTGCGCTGGTTCGGGCGCCCGGATGGCTGGCACCTGCGCGGCGACGCGCTGCACCGCGGCGAGGCCTTCGTGCTCGACACCGCGGCGCTGCCGCTGCCGGGGCGCCACAACCGAGGCAACCTGTGCGCCGTGCTCACGGCCATCGACGCGCTCGGCTTCGACGGCGCGGCGCTGGCGCCGCACGCGGCCTCGTTCCGGCCGCTGCCGCACCGCCTGCAGCGGCTGGGCGTGCACGACGGCATCGAGTACGTCAACGATTCGATCAGCACCACGCCGCATGCCAGCCTCGCGGCGCTGGACGTGTTCCATGGCCGCCGCATCGCGCTACTCGCCGGCGGCCACGACCGCGGGCTCGACTGGTCCGGCTTCGCCGGGGCGATGAAGACGCGCGCGCCGGCCGTGATCGTCACGATGGGCCAGAACGGCCCGCGCATCCACGCGCTGCTGGCGCCGGTGGCGCGCGAGGCCGGATTCGCGCTGCTGCAGGCCGAGGATCTCGCCGACGCGATGGCGAAGGCCCGCGTCGCGCTCGCCGGCGACGGGGTGCTGCTGCTCTCGCCGGGCGCGCCGAGCTTCGGGCCCTATCGCGACTACACCGAGCGCGGGCGGCATTTCGCGCAGCTGGCCGGCTTCGACCCCGCGGCGATCGGCAGGATCCCGGGCCTGGGCATCGCCTGAGTCCGTCCACTGGCGTGTGGGAGCGGCTTCAGCCGCGAACTCCTGGATACGGGCGCATTGCATCCCGGGCCGCTCGAAAAGCTCGCGGCTGAAGCCACTCCCGCAAGGGCCCCGTTGCTTCACCGCCGCCGAACGCCTTCGGCGTACGCTTTGCGCCGCAGCCACAGGAGAGATGACATGACCCGATCCCGCAACCGAATCCTGCGCCGCGCCGCGCTGCTGCTGGCGCTGTCGTCGCTGCCGGCCGCATCTTTCGCCGCGATGCAGGCGAAAACGGTCGAATGGAAGGTGGGCGACCAGGCCTTCAGCGGCGTGCTGGTCTACGACGACGCGTCGTCGGAGAAGCGCCCCGGCCTGGTGATGGTGCCGGACTGGCTGGGCGTCACCCCGGACGCGGTCGCGCAGGCGAAGGAAGTCGCCGGCGACGACTATGTCGTCCTCGTCGCCGACATGTACGGCAAGGGCGTGCGGCCGAAGGACGACGGCCAGGCGCAGGCCCTGGTCACGAAGCTCTACGCCGACACCGGCGCGATGCGCGCGCGCGCCGCCAAGGCGGTCGAGGCGCTGGAGGCGCAGGCCGGCAAGGCGCCGCTCGATGCGGCCAGGATCGGCGCCTTCGGCTACTGCTTCGGCGGCTCGTCGGTGCTCGAGCTGGCGCGCAGCGGCGCGCGGCTGGCGGGCATCGTCACCTTCCACGGCGGCCTGCAGACGAAGACGCCGGCGCAGCCCGGCTCGGTGAAGACGCCGCTGCTGGTGCTCAACGGCGCGGACGACCGCGGCCAGATGCCCAACGTGCCCGGCTTCGAGAAGGAGATGGACGCCGCCGGCGCCGACTGGACCCTGGTGAACTTCAGCGGCGCCGTGCACTGCTTCGCGCTCAAGTCCGCCAACAGCCCACCCGGCTGCGTCTACAGCCCGCGCGCGGCCAAGCGCGCCTACCGGATGATGGACGACTTCTGGGACGAGCGTTTCGGCGGAGGCTGAAGCGGCGCGCCTGCCTCGGAACGCCAAGCACGCGGACTTGTCATCCCGAGCACAGCGAGAGATCCGCTTTCGATACGAGCGATCACGGACAGACCCCTCGCTGCGCTCGGGATGACATCCTGCCTGCCGAGATGCTCTTGGTGGTCGCGATCTTAGTGGTCGCGATCGACCGCGTAGCGCGCCAGGCCGCGCAGCGCGGCCACCGCTTCGTTGTCGTCCAGGGCGTCGAGCTCGCGCTCGGCCGCGGCCGCGTACTCGGCGGCGCGCGCGCGGCTGTAGTCGAGGCTGCCCTGCGCGCGGATCGCGGCGACCGCCTCGGGCAGGGCGTCGACGTCGCCGCGCTCGACGATCCCGCGCAGGCGCGCGCGGGTGGCCGCGTCCGAATGCGCCATCGCGTGGATCAGCGGCAGCGTCGCCTTGCCCTCGGCGAGGTCGTCGCCCAGGTGCTTGCCGAGCGCGGACTCGTCGGCGCTGTAGTCGAGCACGTCGTCGGCGATCTGGAAGGCGTGGCCGAGGGCCAGGCCGTAGTCGTGCAGGCGCTGCCGCGCGGCCTCGCCCGCGCCCGCGAGCAGCGCGCCCAGCCGGGTGGCGGCGGCGAACAGCACCGCGGTCTTGCGCTCGATCACGCGCAGGTAGGCGGCCTCGTCGACGTCGGGGTTGCGCACGTGCAGCAGCTGCAGCACCTCGCCCTCGGCGATGCGGTTGGTGGTGTCGGCGAGGATGCGCTGCACCTGCATCGAGTCGAGCTCGACCATCAGCTGGAAGCTGCGCGAATAGAGGAAGTCGCCGACCAGCACGCTGGCGGCGTTGCCCCAGACCGCGTTCGCGGTCTTGCGCCCGCGGCGCAGGTCGGATTCGTCGACCACGTCGTCGTGCAGCAGGGTGGAGGTATGGATGAACTCGACCACCGCGGCCAGCTGGTGCGCGTCCGCGCCCCGGTGGCCGAGCGCGCGCGCGGCGAGCAGCAGCAGCATCGGCCGCAGGCGCTTGCCGCCGGCGGCGATGATGTACTCGGCGACCTGGTTGATCAGCACCACGTCCGAGGCCAGCCGGCGCCGGATCAGCGCATCGACCGCGGCCATGTCGTCGCCGACGAAGGCCTGGATGGCGGGCAGGGCGGGGACTTGCGGGGTCGCGAGGGAGGGCATGCCGGGTCCGGCCGGGGGGAGGCGCGATTATAAGGAGTCGGGGACATGCCCCGCCGCATCGCACGGCCGCCTACAGGCCGGGCACGCTGCCCCCCAGGTGCTCGTACAGGATCGCCAGCCCGATCAGGATCAGCAGCACGCCGCCGCCGACCTCGGCGCGCTTGCCGGCCATCCGGCCCAGCGTGCGGCCGAGCATGATGCCGAGCGTCACCATCGCCAGCGTGGTCAGGCCGATCGCGAGCGCGACCACGGCGATTTCGGCATCGAGGAAGGCCAGGCCCACGCCCACCGCCATCGCGTCGATGCTGGTCGCCAGCCCGGTCGTGGCCAGCGACCAGAATCCGTGCCGCCGCGGCGCTCCTCCGTCGTCGTCGCCACGGTCCTGCTGGAATCCGGCGTGGATCATGTGCGCGCCCAGCGCCGCCAGCAGCGCGAATGCGATCCAGTGGTCCCAGGCCGTGACGTAGCGCGAGGCCGCGCTGCCGAGCGCCCAGCCGACGACCGGCGTGAGGCCTTCGATGGTGCCGAAGATGAGCCCTGCGCGCAGCGCCTCCGGCAGGCGTGGGTCGCGCATCGCGGCGCCCTTGCCGACGGCCGCGGCGAACGCGTCCGTCGACATCGCGACGGCGATGAGGAGGATGGAAAGCGGGGACATGCGGAATCCGGGTCGGGACTGGCGACGACGGCACGCCGGCGCGCCCAACCTGCGTTGCGCCGGGGCCGATGGTCTCGCCAACCTGGACTGGTGGCCCGCGCCACGGCACGTTGCGGGTGCCGAGCATGTTGACGCGGGCGCTTCCTCGCGGAGGAAGCCGGCTACTCCCCAAAGGGGGCGCAAGGATAGCAGCCGTGGGGCTTTCCCGACAGCGATTTCGGGTTGCCGGCCCGCGAACCCGGCCTTAACGTGGCGCAACGGGGCGGCTGCCGGCCCGGTATCATGCAGGCATCCCACCGCGCGTTCCCGCCCAGGCGCGGGGCCGGGCCCCGGCGCCACACCCGCGCCACCGAACACGAAAGAGGTCATCCATGGCACGCGGCATCAACAAGGTCATCCTGGTCGGCAACCTCGGCAACGACCCGGAGACCAAATACACCCAGGGTGGCATGGCCATCACCACGATCAGCCTGGCCACGACCAGCGTGCGCAAGGACCGCGACGGCAACACCCAGGAGCGGACCGAATGGCACCGGGTGAAGTTCTTCGGCAAGCTCGGCGAGATCGCCGGCGAGTACCTGCGCAAGGGCCGCCAGGTCTACGTCGAGGGCTCGATCCGCTACGACAAGTTCACCGGCCAGGACGGGCAGGAACGCTACATCACCGAGATCGTCGCCGACGAGATGCAGATGCTGGGCGGCAGCGGCGGCGGGGAGGGCGGCGACCGCCCGCAGCGCCCGCAGCGGCAGGAATACGGCCAGCAGCAGCGCCAGGCCCCGGCGCGCCAGCCGGCCCCGGCGCCGGCGGCGGACGACTTCTCGGACGACGACATTCCGTTCTGAAGCATCACGGTTGCGTGCCTCGCCCGCCGAGCGTTCAAGGGTCCCGCAGCGATCGCCGCGGGGCCTTTTTTCGTAGGCTGGCGTGAACGTCCGCCCGTCGACGCCGCGTACCGCGGGTCGGCAGGCAGTCGGGCCTTCGGTGTCGTTCGTTCAGGTCGCCGATCGTGGGAAAACGGGGTCGAAGCGGGTCTGACCTACAATATCCGGCCTGTTTCGTGCCGGCCGCCGAGGAGGCGTTCCGGCAGCCCCGCGCCTACCCGCCAGCGAGGTGGTCGGCACCCAACCAGAGGAGTCCAAGCGTGCCGACCTGGCTCGTGACCGGCGGAGCCGGTTTCATCGGTGGCAATTTCGTCCTTGAAGCCGCGGCGAGCGGCGTGCGCGTCGTCAACCTCGACGCGCTGACCTATGCCGGCAACCTCGACACGCTGGCCCCGCTGCAGGGCGAGCCGGGCCACGTCTTCGTCCGGGGCGACATCGGCGACCGCGCGCTCGTGGCGCGCCTGCTGGCCGAGCACCGGCCGGACGCGATCGTCAATTTCGCTGCCGAAAGCCACGTCGACCGCTCGATCGATGGCCCGGGCGCCTTCGTGCAGACCAACGTCGTCGGCACCCTGGCGCTGCTCGAGGCCGCGCGCGACCACTGGAAGGCGCTCGAAGGCGCGGCGAAGGACGGTTTCCGCTTCCTGCACGTCTCCACCGACGAGGTCTACGGCTCGCTCGGCGAATCCGGCAGGTTCACCGAGGCCACGCCCTACGCGCCCAACTCGCCGTACTCGGCCTCGAAGGCCGCGTCCGACCACCTGGTGCGCGCCTTCCACCACACCTACGGCCTGCCGGTCCTCACCACCAACTGCTCGAACAACTACGGGCCGTACCAGTTCCCGGAGAAGCTCATCCCGCTGGTGATCGCCAAGGCGATCGCGGGCGAGCCGCTGCCGGTGTACGGCGACGGCATGAACGTGCGCGACTGGCTGTACGTCGGCGACCACTGCGCCGCGATCCGCGCGGTGCTCGAGCGCGGCCGCGTCGGCGAGACCTACAACGTCGGCGGCGACGCCGAGCGCCCCAACATCGCCGTGGTGGAGACGATCTGCGCGCTGCTCGACGAGCGCCGCCCGCGCGCGGACGGCAAGCCGCGCAAGTCGCAGATCACCTTCGTCAGGGACCGCCCCGGCCACGACCGCCGCTACGCGATCGATGCGTCGAAGCTCAAGTCCGAGCTCGGCTGGGCGCCCGCGCACAGCTTCGAGCAGGGCATCGCCGGCACCGTCGACTGGTACCTGGACCACCAGGACTGGGTCCGGCGCGTGCTCGACGGCAGCTACCGCCTCGAGCGCATCGGGAGCGCGGCATGACCGCGCCCGCGGGCAGCGAGCCGCACGCGACCGCCCGCAAGGGCATCGTCCTGGCCGGCGGCTCCGGGACGCGGCTGTATCCGATTACCCAGGCGATCAGCAAGCAGCTGCTGCCGGTGTACGACAAGCCGATGGTCTACTACCCGCTGAGCGTGCTGATGCTCGCCGGGATCCGCGAGGTGCTGATCATCAACACCCCGCACGAGCAGGCGCTGTTCAAGGCGCTGCTCGGCGACGGCTCGCAGTGGGGCATGCGCATCGAGTACGCGGTGCAGCCCAGCCCGGACGGGCTGGCGCAGGCCTACCTGATCGGCCGCGAGTTCGTCGACGGCAAGCCCAGCTGCCTGGTGCTCGGCGACAACATCTTCCACGGTCCGGGACTGACCGCGATGCTCAGGCGCGCGGACGGGCGCGACCACGGCGCGACGGTGTTCGGCTACTGGGTCAACGACCCCGAGCGCTACGGCGTCGCGGAGTTCGACGGCGACGGCAGGGTGGTGGGACTCGAGGAGAAGCCGGCCCGGCCGCGTTCCAACTACGCCGTGACCGGGCTCTACTTCTACGACGGCCGCGCCGCCGACTTCGCCGCGGGGTTGAAGCCCTCGGCGCGCGGCGAGCTCGAGATCACCGACCTCAACCGCCGCTACCTCGACGAAGGCAGCCTGCACCTGGAGCAGCTGGGCCGCGGCTACGCCTGGCTCGACACCGGCACCCACCAGTCGCTGCTCGAGGCGTCGAACTACATCGAGACCATCGAGGCGCGCCAGGGATTGCGGGTGTGCTGCCCCGAGGAGATCGCGTTCAACAACGGCTGGATCGACGCCGCGGAGCTGCGCGACCTGGCCCGGCCGCTGGTGAAGAACGGCTACGGGCAATACCTGCTCGACCTCGTCGACCGCGGGTACGTGCCGTGAAGCTCGTCGAGACCGGGCTCCCGGGCTGCGTGGTCGTCGAGCCGCAGGTGTTCGGCGACGACCGCGGGGCGTTCTACGAATCCTTCAACCTCGACAAGCTCTCGGCCCATGGCCTGGCGCCGGCGTTCGTGCAGGGCAACGTCTCCACCTCGGTGCGCGGAGTGCTGCGCGGGCTGCACTACCAGTGGCCCAGGCCGCAGGGCAAGTACGTCTCGGTGCTCGAGGGCGAGGTCTGGGACGTCGCGGTCGACATCCGGCGCGGCTCGCCCACGTTCGGCAAATGGGAGGCGGTGCTGCTGAGCGCGGGAAACAGGCGCCATTTCTGGATCCCGGAAGGCTTCGCCCACGGCTTCGCCGTGCTCGGCGAGCGCGCGACCTTCACCTACCTGTGCACGCAGACCTACGACCGCGCCGCCGATGCCGGCATCCGCTGGGACGACCCGGCGCTGGCGATCGACTGGCCGGTCGCCGAACCCATCCTCTCGGACAAGGACGCGCGCGCGCCGCTGCTGGCCGACGTGCCGCCCGACCGGCTGCCGGTGTTCCTGGCTTGAGGATCCTGCTGCCCGGCGCGAACGGCCAGCTCGGCACGGAGCTGCGCCGCAGCCTGGCGCCGCTGGGCGAGGTCGTCGCCGCGACCCGCGACGGCAAGCTCGCGGACGGATCGCCCTGCGAAGTCGCCGACCTCGACCAGCCGCGCGCGCTGGCGGCGCTGGTCGAGCGCGTCGATCCCGACGTGGTCGTCAACGCCGCCGCGCACACCGCCGTCGACCGCGCGGAAACCGAGCGCGAGGCCGCGTTCCGCGCCAACGCCGAGGCGCCGCGCGCGCTGGCCGAGGCCTGTGCGGCGCGCGATGCGCTGCTGGTGCATTACTCCACCGACTACGTCTTCGACGGCAGCGGCCGGCGGCCGTGGCGCGAGGGCGATCCCACCGCGCCGCTTGGCGTCTACGGCGCAAGCAAGCTGGCGGGCGAGCAGGCCGTCCGCGAAAGCGGCGCGCGCCACCTGGTATTCCGTACGTCGTGGGTGTACGCGGCCCACGGCCGCAACTTCCTGCTGACGATGCTGCGCCTGGCGCGCGAGCGCGACGAGCTGCGCGTGGTCGCCGACCAGGTGGGCAGCCCGACGCCGGCTGCGTGGATCGCCGATGCCACCGCCGCGATCCTGGCGCAGCCGGCGCAGGCCTCGGGCCTGTGGCACCTCACCGCGGCTGGACAGGCCAGCTGGCACGGCTTCGCCGAGGCGATCGTGCAGGGCGCCTTCGAGCGCGGCCTCCTCGAACGGATGCCGCGCGTCGAGCCGATCGCCACGTCCGACTACCCCACGCCCGCCGCGCGGCCCGCGTACTCGGTGCTCGACAACGGCCGCCTGCGCCGCGACTTCGGCCTCGAACCGCCCGACTGGCGCGAGGGCCTGGCGCGGGTGCTCGACGAACTGGCGGGCGGGCGCGCGTCGCCGCGGGGCTGAATCGCCCCGCATACCGGGAAGCAACGCACGTTTCCAGCCAACGGCGCGCACCCCGGCCCCGCGAACGCGTGCCTGGGGACGGTCGCTGGCTAGAATGGCGAAGCCATCCCCGTACGGGGCGATGGCCGGTATCCGCCGTGCGGGGGCACGGCCTTCTCGAGGAAGGGGACACAAGATCATGAAGCTGCGAATCGCGGTCCTGGTCGCGCTATGGCCGGCAATGGCCGCCATCGGGGCCGCTCACGCGGTCGACGTCGAATCCTTCGTCAGGAAGGACCAGTTCGACGACATCAAGATCTCGCCCACGGGCCAGTACTTCGCTGCGACGGTACCGTTCGAGGACCGCACCGCGCTGGTGATCATGGAGCGCGCCGGCAAGAAGCTGATGGGCACCTTCCAGCTGGGCCGCGATTCCGCGGTTGCCGACTTCACATGGGTGAGTCCGGACCGCGTGCTGATCGGTGCCGCGGAAAAGTTCGGCGAACTCGACCGCCCGCAGCCGACCGGCGAGCTGTTCGCCATGGACGCCAGCGGCGGCAAGACCGAGATGCTGGTCGGCCAGCGCGTGTCCGGCAACCTGGGGTCGCACATCCGGGGCAAGAAGGCCGAGGCCGTGGCGGCTTTCCTGGTGGACGACCTGCCCGCCGACGACAAGAACGTGCTGATCTCGGTCATGCCGTTCACGCAGGACCCGTACACGCGGGTGGAGCGCATGAACGTCTACACCGGCGCGCGCCAGGTGGTCACGCGCGCGCCGATCCGCAACGCCCAGTTCGTGACGGACAACGGGGGCGCGGTGCGCTTCGCGCTCGGCGCGGCCACCGATATCGTCAGCAAGCTCTACTACCGCGCCGACGACAGGTCGGAATGGACGCTGTTCAACGACGAGGCGGCGACCGGCCGCATCGAGCGGCCGATCGGATTCTCCGCCGACGACCGCACCGCCTACCTGCAGGTCGAGCAGCCAACCGGCCCGGACGCGATCGTCGCCTACGACGTCGCCACCGGCAAGCGCAGCGAGGTGCTGCGTGACGCCGCGATGGATCCGCACGTCCTGTACAAGCCCGGCACCTCGATCCCGGTGGGAGCAATGTACGACGGCGCCAGGCCGACGATGAAGTTCTTCGACGAGGCCTCGCCCGAGGCGCGGCTCTACCGCAGCCTGCAGGCCGCCTTCGGCGACAACGTCGCGACGATCACGTCCAGCACCCGCGACGGCGGGCTGGACCTGGTCGAGGTCTGGAGCGGGCGCAACCCGGGAGATTTCTACCTGTTCGACGCAACGGCGAAGAAGGCGGAATACGTCGTCAGCCGGGCGCAATGGTTCGACCCGGGGAAGATGGCGAAGGTCACGCCCTTCGAGTTCGCCGCGCGCGACGGGCTGTCGCTGCGCGGCTACCTGACCATTCCGAACGGCGCCGGCGGCAAGGGCATGCCGATGGTGGTGATGCCGCACGGCGGGCCGTTCGGCATCAGCGACGGATGGGGGTTCAATCCGGATGCGCAAATGCTGGCGCAGGCCGGCTACGCCGTGCTGCAGGTGAACTACCGCGGCTCGGGCGGCCGCGGCCGCAAGTTCGAGCATTCGGGGGCGAGGCAGTGGGGCCTGGCCATGCAGGACGACGTCACCGATGCGACCAAATGGGCGATCGCGCAGGGCATCGCCGACCCGCGGCGCATCTGCATCTACGGGGCGAGCTACGGCGCGTTCGCCGCCCTGATGGGCGCCGCGAAGGAGCCGGAGCTGTACAAGTGCGCGGCAGGCTACGTCGGCGTCTACGACCTGCCGCAGCTGCATGCCGAGGAAACCGGCAAGCACGGCTCGATCAGGACCTGGGCCAACCAATGGATCGGCGACGACCAGGCCGTGCTCGCCGCCAATTCGCCGACGCGCCGCGCCGGCAGCATCAAGGTGCCGGTGCTGCTGGCGGCGGGGCGCGAGGACGAGACGGCGCCGGTCGAGCACACCGAGGCGATGGAGCGCGCGCTGAAGGGTGCGGGCGCGCAGGTCGAGGTCTCGTACTACCCGGGCGAAGGTCACGGCTTCTACAAGCCGGAGAACAACCGCGACTACTACACCAAGCTGCTGGCCTTCCTCGCGCGCAGCCTGGGCGGCGGCACGGCGTCGGCGCCGACCGCCGCGGCGGGCAAGTGACGCGGGCCGTGCATCGCACGGATTGAACGGGAAGCGGCGCCGGATGGCGCCGTTTCCCTTTGCGGACGGTCGGCTGGCCGGCGGCTACTTCTACTTCACCCCGTGCATCATCCGCCGCAGCAGCGGCGCGGCGACGAAGGCGGCCGCCGCGCAGCCCAGGCCCAGCCAGGTCATCAGCCAGAACAGGTCGGCGTACTTCACCGCCGCCCCGGCGACGTCCATCGTGCCGCCCTCGGGCACGTCGATCGCGGCGAGCTTGCCGAACAGCGCCGCCAGCGTCTCCGAGAAGGCGGTGGCCAGGAACCACGTGCCCATCATCAGGCTCACCACCCGTGGCATCGCCAGCTGCGTCACCGCGGCCAGGCCCACAGGAGAGAGGCACATCTCGCCGATCTCGAGCACCAGGTAGGCCAGCACCAGCCACCACACGCTGGCCATCTCCCCGGTCGCGCCGACGCGCTGCGCGGCCCACGCCAACGGGACGAACGACAGCCCGGCGAACACCAGCCCGATCGCCGACTTCACCGGCTTGGACGGATCCATCCCACGCCGGTCCATCCATCCCCACAGCGCCGCGAAGATCGGCGCCAGCAGCACGAGGAAGATCGCGCCGAGGTAGGTCAGCGATCCCGCCGTCTGCGGCAACACCACGCAGTCGCGCACCAGGAAGGCCAGCATCACCAGCACCACCGCCCCGAACAGCAGGCGCGGCGCGCTCGAGCCCGGGTCGCGGTCCGATAGCTGCGCCGCGGCCACGAACGAGAGCGGCGCCAGCAGCAGGGACGCGATCGACCACGGGATCGGCGTGCCGCCGCGCACCACCAGCGACGGCACGATGTCCTTGGTCATCATCCGGTCGGTGAACGTCACCCACGACCCGTAGGTCTGCTCGTAGAGGGTGAAGTACACCAGCGCCATGAAGATCAGCACGATCAGCGTCGACATCTTCTGCGCCTGCACCGCGTCGCAGCGGCGCACCACGAACCAGACGAACCACGCCGCCACGCCCAGGAACACCGCGCACATCAGCGCCAGCGCCAGGCTGGTCTCCTCGACGAAGAACCCCAGCACGCCCGAGCGCGCCGACAGCCAGCCGAGCAGCACCGCGATCGCGGCGAAGGCGAGCATCGAGGGCGCGTGCGCGGACAGGCGCTCGCCGCGATGCCGGCGCAGCGAGTACCAGATCGACCAGCAGACGCCGACCAGCGCGGCCAGCACCACGTAGTACACGGTGGCGATCAGGCCCGGGCCGAGCTGGATCGACGTCACCGCGCGCATCAGCCAGGCCACCGGCAGCACGCCGGCGACGGCGAGCCCGTAGATCAGCCATTCGCGCGGCAGCCCGGCGACGCGCTCGCGCAGGGCGCCGGGATCCGCGGGCTCGGCGTGGCCATGCAGGTACTTCTGGCCCCACAGGAACATGGCCAGGCCCACCAGCATGCCGATGCCGGCCGCGCCGAAGCCGTATTTCCAGCCGTACATCTCGCCGAGGAAGCCGCACACCAGCGAGGCGAACAGCGCGCCCAGGTTGATGCCGGCGTAGAACAGCGAGAAGCCCGAGTCGCGCCGCGGATCGTTCTCCGCGTACAGCCGTCCGACGATGGTGGAGATGTTGGGCTTGAGGAAGCCCACGCCCATGATGATCAGCGCCAGCGAGAGGTAGGTGACGCGCAGCGCGCCCTCGTCGCGCACGACCTGGCCGCCGACGCTGGTCGCCGCGTGGCCCTCGAAGGCCATGCCCAGGTGCCCCAGGCACAGCAGGATGCCGCCGAACACCACCGCCTTGCGCATCCCCAGCCAGCGGTCGGCGAGCACGCCGCCGATCACCGGCACGCAGTACACCAGGCCGCCGTAGGCGCCGAGCAGGTCGAGCCCGGCGCGGTCGCCGAACAGGTGGTACTTGGTCAGGTACAGCAGCAGCAGCGCCTTCATCCCGTAGAACGAGAAGCGCTCCCACATCTCGGTGAAGAAGCAGACGTAGACGCCCTTGGGATGGCCGAGGAAGTCCTCGCTCGCGGGAATGTCGGCGAGGACGGCGTCGCTGGCGGTGGCGGCCACGTGCTGCTCCGTACGGAAACCGCGCGAGTATAGCCGCGCCCCGGGCGCGGGCTGGACTTGCCCGAGGCCAGCGATTAGCGTGTGGGGCTTTCGTGGACAGGGGTGGAAGATGAACAAGCCGGCGCCGCCGCAACTGACCGTCCGGGCCGTGCTGCTGGCGGTCGTCCTGGCGATGATCCTGTCCGCCGCCAACGCCTACCTCGGCCTGTTCGCGGGCCTGACCATCGCCACCGCGATCCCGGCGGCGGTGGTGTCGATGGGCGTGCTGCGGCTGCTGGGCGGCGGCACGATCCTGGAGAACAACATCGTCCAGACCGGCGCCTCGGCCGGCTCCTCGATCGCCGCGGGCGTGATCTTCACCATCCCGGCGCTGGTCATCCTCGGCTACTGGCAGGACTTCCGCTACTCGTGGGTGCTGGCGATCGCCGGCCTCGGCGGCCTGCTCGGCGTGCTGTTCTCGGTGCCGCTGCGGCGCACGATGATCGTCGAGGACCCGCTGCCGTTCCCCGAGGGCAAGGCCGCGGCCGAGGTGCTCAAGGCCGGCGAGAACCCGGGCCCGGGCCTGCGGATCCTCGGCATGGCCGGCGCGATCGGCGCGGTGGTCAAGCTCGCCGCGGCCAGCGGCCTGCGCATGATCCCCGACAGCGCGATCGGCGGCGGCTTCCTCGGCAAGTACCTGGGCTACATGGGCACCGGGCTGTCGCCGGCGCTGCTGGGCGTGGGCTACATCGTCGGCCTCAACGTCGGCATCGTGGTGGTGTCGGGCAGCATCCTCTCGTTCAACATCGCGATCCCGATCTACCACGCCTTCTTCCTCGACAGCGACCCGACGCTCGCCGCCTCGATCGCCGGCGCCGGCGCGGTCGACGCCGCGGGCGCGATCTGGTCGGCCAAGATCCGCTACCTGGGCGTCGGCACGATGCTGATCGGCGGCGTGTGGACGCTGTTCTCGCTGCGCAAGTCGCTGGCCTCGGGCATCAGGAGCGGCTTCGCCGCCGCGCGCAAGGGCGCCGGCAAGATCGTCGCCGAGACCGAGCGCGACCTGCCGATGAAGTGGATGCTGGTGGCGCTGGTGGCCTTCGTGATCCCGCTCGGCCTGCTCTACCAGGCCATCGTCGACCAGTGGATGGTGAGCGTGCCGATGACCATCATCATGATCGTCGCCGGCTTCCTGTTCGTGTCGGTGTCGGCGTACCTCGCCGGCCTGGTCGGGTCGAGCAACAACCCGGTCTCGGGGATCACCATCGCGACCATCCTGTTCGCCTCGGTGGTGCTGGTGCTGCTGCTCGGGCGTGGCTCGCCGATCGGCGCGGTCGCCGCGATCATGATCGGCGCGGTGGTGTGCTGCGCGGCGGCGGTCGGCGGCGACAACCTGCAGGACCTCAAGGCCGGCTACATCGTCGGCGCGACGCCGTGGAAGCAGCAGCTGATGCTGGCGATCGGCGCGTTTTCCTGCGCGCTGATCATGGCACCGGTGCTCAACCTGCTGGCGCAGGCCTACGGCATCGGCGCGCCGACGCCCGAGCACCCCAACTCGCTGGCCGCGCCGCAGGCCACGCTGATGGCCTCGGTCGCCAACGGCATGTTCGGCGGCGAGCTGCCGTGGACGATGATCGCGATCGGCGCCGGCATCGGCGCGCTGGTGATCGCGCTGGACGAATGGCTCAAGTCGCGCGGCTCGAAGTTCCGCGTGCCGGTGCTGGCCGCGGCGATCGGCATCTACCTGCCGCTGGAATTGATGGTGCCGATCTTCCTCGGTGGCCTGCTCTCGTGGTTCGTGGAGCGCAAGAAGGGCCTGCATCCGGACGACGAGGACATGCGCGACCGCATCCACCGTCCCGGCACGCTGTTCTCCGCCGGCCTGATCACCGGCGAGGCGCTGATGGGCATCGCCATCGCGATCCCGATCGTGGCCTCCGGGCGCGCCGACGTGCTGGCGCTGCCGGAACGCTTCCAGTTCGGCCAGATCGTCGGCCTCGTCGTGCTGGCGATCGTCGGCTGGCTGCTCTACCGCAGCGGCGCGAAGAAGAACGCGCTGGGCGAAGCCGAGCCCGGCCCGATGTGACCGTCCCGAAGCCCTCCCCTTCAAGGGGAGGGTTGGGTGGGGATGGGTTTCCCCCGGCCTTGCGGCGAACACCATCCCCGACCCGGCCCCCGCCTTCGGGGGCAAGCCCTTCCCCTTTGAAGGGGAAGGAGAAAAGCGCCGCCTCCCCGTCGAATGGGTAAGAAGAAAGACACCTCGCTGCATCCGTATCCAGGAGCCACCATGAAAGCCCGCCACGCCATCCTGCCGCTCGCCCTGCTGGTCGCATTGCCGTCGCTCGCCGGCACGCGCGGATTCGACGTGCGCGACATGGTCAAGCTCGACCGCTATTCCTCGCCGACGCTTTCGCCCGATGGCCGCAGGCTGGTGTTCGCCAAGGCGGTGATCGACGACAAGCTGGCCAAGCGCAGCACCTCGCTGTGGATCGAGGACCTGTTCGCGCGCGACGCCGCGCCGCCGAAGCGGCTCACGCCCGAGGGCTGGAACGTCAATACCCCGGCGTTCTCGCCGGACGGGAAGACCGTGTACTTCCTCAGCGCGAAGAACGGCTCCTCGCAGCTGTATTCGATGCCGGCCTCGGGCGGCGCGCCGGTGCAGCTCACCGCCTTCGACGTCGACGTCGACACCTTCAAGCTCTCGTCGGACGGCAGGCGCGTGGCCTTCAGCGCCGGCGCGTTCCCCGACTGCAAGGCCGACTTCGCCTGCACCAGGAAGCAGGTCGACGAGGCCGGCAAGGCCAAGGCCAGCGGCAAGGTGTTCGACCACATGTTCATCCGCCACTGGGACACCTGGGCGGACGGGCGCCTGAACCGCGTGTTCGTCGCCGACCTGCCGGTGGCGAAAGCCGCGTCCGGCAAGGGCGGGAAGGGCAAGGGCAAGCCCGCGCCTCGGGCCGCGACCACCGCGACCCTCGTCGGCGCCGACGTGATCGGCGACGTGCCGTCCAAGCCCTTCGGCGACAGTGGCGAGTACGCCTGGGCGCCGGACGGCGGGACGCTGGTGCTGAGCGCGCGCAAGTCCGACCGCACCGAGCCGTGGTCGACCAACTTCGACCTCTACCAGGTCGCCGCCGACGGCAGCGGCGCGGCGAAGAATCTGACCGCCGCCAACCAGGCCTGGGACACCGGCCCGGTGTTCTCGTCCGATGGCACCACGCTGTACTACCGCGCGATGAAGCGTCCCGGCTTCGAGGCCGACCGCTTCGCGCTGATGGCCATGGACCTGTCGACCGGCGCCAGCCGGGAGATCGCGCCGAACTGGGATCGCTCGGCCGACGCCATCGTCCTTTCGGAAGACGGCAAGACCATCTACACCACCGCCCAGGACACGGGCGAGCATCCGCTGTTCGCCGTCGACGTCGCCAGCGGCGCGGTGAAGGAAGTGGTCGGCGACGGCACGGTGTCGTCCTTCGAAGCCGCCGGCCCGACGCTCGCCGTCTCGCGCAACACGATGAAGACCGGCGACCAGCTGTTCACCGCCGGCCTCGACGGCGCGCAGCTGCGGCAGATCACCCCGAGCGCCGGCGAAATGGTGCCCGACGCGACCTTCGCCGACTACGAGCAGTTCACCTTCAAGGGCTGGAACGGCGACACCGTCCACGGCTACGTGGTCAAGCCGTGGAACTACCAGGCCGGGCAAAAGTACCCGGTCGCGTTCCTGGTCCACGGCGGCCCGCAGGGCAGCTTCGGCGACGGCTGGAGCTACCGCTGGAACCCGCAGACCTACGCGGGCCAGGGCTATGCGGTGGTGATGATCGACTTCCACGGCTCCACCGGCTACGGCCAGGCCTTCACCGACGCGATCAGCCAGCACTGGGGCGACCGCCCGCTGGAGGACCTGCAGAAGGGCTGGGCCGCGGCGCAGAAGCAGTACGACTTCCTCGACGGCGACAAGGCTTGCGCGCTCGGCGCCAGCTACGGCGGCTACATGGTCTACTGGATGGCCGGCAACTGGAACAAGCCGTGGAAGTGCCTGGTCGACCACGACGGCGTGTTCGACAACCGCATGATGGCCTTCAGCACCGAGGAGCTGTGGTTCAGCGAGTGGGAGAACGGCGGCACGCCGTACGACAACATCAAGGGCTACGAGAAGTTCAACCCGGTCAACCACGTCAAGGACTGGCGCGTGCCGATGCTGGTGGTGCACGGCCAGCAGGACTTCCGCATCCCGGTCGAGCAGGGCATCGCCGCGTTCACCGCGCTGCAGCGCCAGGGGATCGAGTCGAAGTTCCTGTACTTCCCCGACGAGAACCACTGGGTGCTCAAGCCGCAGAACAGCATCCTGTGGCACGACACCGTGAACGGGTGGCTGAAGCAGCACATCGGGCAATAGGCGGCAGCCGTTGATTTCATGGTGCCCCTTGCCATGGCCCGCATTCCCGCTCGCGGACCGCAACCCCGCTCGGCGTCATTCCCGCGAAAGCGGGAATCCAGCGCCTTGGGGCCTTGGCGACGGGGACATCCGGCACACGCAGCGAAAGGCACTGGATTCCCGCTTTCGCGGGAATGACGCCGGAGAGGTGAGAATGACGCCGACCACGCACGGCAACCAGAGCGGACGACTCCGATGAATCCAGCACCAGTCGCGGACGCCGCACTGATCACCAACGACATCGTCGTCCTCGGCCTGCTCGCCGTCGTGCTGGGCGCAGTGTTCTGGGCGTCGTCGCAGCCCTCCGGCGTGCTGCGCCGGTTCTTCGATTTCGTGCCGCCGCTGCTGCTGTGCTACTTCATCCCCGGCATCCTCAACAGCACGGGCGTGATCGACGGCGTCCACAGCGCGCTCTACAACCCGGTGGCCAGCCGCGTGCTGCTGCCGGCGTCGCTGGTGCTGCTGACGCTGACCGTCGACATCCCCGCGATCCTCCGGCTCGGCCCGAAGCTGCTGGCGATGTACGCGGCGACCTCGGCCAGCATCATGCTGGGCGGCGTGCTGGCGTTCGTGGCGATGCGGGCGGTGTTCCCGGAAACGATGGGCGGCGACACCTGGGGCGGGATGGCGGCGCTGGCGGGCAGCTGGATCGGCGGCGGCGCCAACATGGTGGCGATGAAGGAAATCTTCCACGTCGACGCCACCACCTTCGGCCAGTTCGCGGTGGTCGATGCCGCGGTCGCCTACGTGTGGATGGCGATCCTGCTGCTGCTGGCGCAGCGCGCGGCCGGCATAGATGCGCGCCAGAAGGCGGACACGGCCGCGCTCGACGACCTCAAGCGGCGGCTCGCGGACTACCGCAGCCAGCACGAGCGGCCGGCCACGCTCACCGACCTGGCGATGATCTTCGGGCTGGCGTTCGGCACGGTCGGCCTGGCGCACGCGGTGGCCGGCGAGTTCGCGCCGTGGCTCGCCCGGCAGGCGCCCTGGGCGAAGCAGATCGGGCTGGGCGAGCCGCTGGTGTGGATCATCGCCTTGTGCACCGGCACCGGCCTGGTGCTGAGCTTCACCCGCCTGCGCCGCCTGGACGGCGTCGGCGCCTCCACCATCGGGACCTTGCTGCTCTACGTGCTGATCGCCTGCATCGGCATGCAGATGGACATCGGCGCGGTGCTCGACAAGCCGGCGTTGCTGCTGCTGGGCGTGGCCTGGCTCGGTTTCCACGTCGTCGTGCTGTGGCTGGTCGGGCGGCTGCTGCGCGCGCCGCTGTTCTATTTCGCCGTCGGCTCGCAGAGCCATATCGGCGGCCCGGCGTCGGCCCCCGTGGTGGCGTCCGCCTTCCATCCCGCACTGGCGCCGGTTGGCGCATTGCTGGGAACGCTGGGCTATGCCACCGGCACCGTGCTGGCGTGGGTGCTCGGCATCGCGCTGAAGGCGCTGGCGGGGGCGTAGCGAACCCGATCCCCGGAGCACCGTGGGAGCGACGGAAGTCGCGACGGGCCCCGCGCGAGAGCGTCGCGATTTCCATCGCTCACACGACGTGCCTGCAACGCGCGGCGCCATTCCGCTGCCGGGAAGGCTCGCGGCTGAAGGCGCTCCCGCCGGCCCTTCAGCAGCAGCGGAACCCGCCCTTGCCGCCGAAGCGCGCTTCCTGGCGCTCGCGGAAGAAGGTGGGGTAATCCATCGGTTCCCGGTCCGGGTGCTTCTCCAGCATGTGCCGGACGTAGTTGTCGTAGTCCGGCACGCCGCAGCACAGGCGTGCCGTCTGCACCAGCCGTCGCCAGGCGCGCTTGTGCGCCTGGTAGTGGCCCAGCGGGACGAGCGCGGTGCCCATCAGGGCTGCGCCGCCTGCTGCTCGGGCGTCAGCGCGACGTAGGGCGCCTCGCGGTCGGTGCGTGCGCCGGCAGCGCGTGCCCTGGCGATGGCGCGCACCGAATAGACCAGCACCGCCAGCACCACGAACAGGAACAGCGCGGTGAGCCCGGCGTTGACGTAGTTGTTGATCATGACCTGCTGCATGGCGCCGAAGTCCTTCGAAGGGGCGATCAGCTCGCCGGCCGCGATCGCGTCGCGGTACTTGTGGGCCTGCGCCAGGAAGCCCACGCCCGGGTCCTTGTCGAAGATCTTGATCCAGCCGGCCGCGGTCGTGCACACCAGCAGCCACGCGGTCGGCACGATCGACACCCAGGCGTAGCGCTCCTTCTTCATCTTGAACAGCACCACCGTGCACAGCAGCAGCGCGATGCCGGCGAGCATCTGGTTGGCGATGCCGAACAGCGGCCACAGCATGTTGATGCCGCCCAGCGGGTCGGTCACGCCCTGGTAGAGGAAGTAGCCCCACAGCGCCACGCAGCCGGCGGTGGCGACGAGGTTCGGCACCCAGGCCTCGGTCCGGCGCATCACCGGCACGAAGTTGCCGAGCAGGTCCTGCAGCATGAACCGGCCCGCGCGCGTGCCCGCGTCCACCGCGGTGAGGATGAACAGCGCTTCGAACAGGATCGCGAAGTGGTACCAGAACGCCATCATGTCGGCGCTGGGCAGCACGCTGTGCAGGATCTGCGCGATGCCGACCGCCAGCGTCGGCGCGCCGCCCGCGCGCGAGAGGATGCTGGTCTCGCCGATTTCCCTGGCGGTCGCGGTGAGCACGTCGGGGGAGACCGTGAAGCCCCAGCCGGACACCACCTGCGCCACGCTCGCCGCATCGGTGCCGATGATCGCCGCCGGGCTGTTCATCGCGAAGTACACGCCCGGGTCGATGATCGAGGCCGCGACCATGGCCATGATCGCCACGAACGACTCCATCAGCATGCCGCCGTAGCCGATGTAGCGCGCGTCGCGCTCGTTGGCCAGAAGCTTGGGCGTGGTGCCCGAGGCGATCAGCGCGTGGAAGCCGGAGACTGCGCCGCAGGCGATGGTGATGAACAGGAACGGGAACATGTCGCCCTTCCACACCGGCCCGGTGCCGTCGGCGAACTGGGTCAGCGCCGGCATCCGCAGCTGCGGCATCACGATCACGATGCCGATCGCCAGCGCGACGATGGTGCCGATCTTGAGGAAGGTCGACAGGTAGTCGCGCGGCGCCAGCAGCAGCCAGACCGGCAGCACCGCCGCGATGAAGCCGTAGCCGATCAGCATCCAGGTGATCTGGGTGCCGGTGAAGGTGAACGCCTCCGCCCACGCCGGGTTGGCCGCCACGCGCCCGCCGAACCAGATCGCGGCCAGCAGCAGCACCAGCCCGACCACCGAGATCTCGCCGATCCTGCCGGGGCGGATGAAGCGCATGTAGACGCCCATCAGGATCGCGATCGGGATCGTCGCGATCACCGTGAACATGCCCCACGGGCTGCCCTGCAGCGCCTTCACCACGATCATCGCCAGCACCGCCAGGATGATGATCATGATCAGGAAGGCGCCGAACAGCGCGATGGTGCCGGGCGTGTTGCCCATCTCCTCGCGCACCAGGTCGCCGAGCGAGCGGCCGTCGCGGCGGCTGGAGATCACCAGCACCATGAAGTCCTGCACCGCGCCGGCGAGCACCACGCCGGCGATCAGCCACAGCGTGCCGGGCAGGTAGCCCATCTGCGCGGCCAGCACCGGGCCGACCAGCGGGCCGGCGCCGGCGATCGCGGCGAAGTGGTGGCCGAACAGCACGTGCCGGTTGGTCGGCACGAAGTCCAGGCCGTCGTTGCGGAGCACGGCCGGGGTCGCGCGCGTGGGATCGAGCCCCAGCGCCTTGTCGGCGATGAACTTGCCGTAGAAGCGGTAGGCGACCAGGTAGATCGAGACCGCGGCGGCCACGATCCACAGCGCGTTGATCGATTCGCCGCGCCGCAGCGCGACGGTGCCGAGGCAGAACGCGCCGAGCAGGGCGAGCGCCGCCCATGCGATCTTCGAGTAGCCCTTCATGGAAACGCCCTCCGCGACGGATGCGACAGGGTCGCGCCAGTTCCGGGAAGGGTCAATGCGTCGTGGCGTGCTGCGATGCAAAAACAACTACGACATTGGTCGTAGGCGAACCGTGGGGACCTTCTGTAGGAGCGCCCCATGGGCGCGATGGCTTTCGCGGGGAACGCGATCGCGCCCATGGGGCGCTCCTACGGGCGGGGTCAGGGCGCCCGCAGCACCTCATGCACCTTCGCCACGAACTCCGGGTCCAGCTGGCTGCCGACCCGCTCGGTGCGGGCCACCACGCGGCCCTCGCGGTCGAGCAGGACCAGTGCGCTGGTGTGGTTGAACTCGCCGTCGGCCAGCTGCCGGTAGCGCACGCCCAGCACGCCCGCGACGCTGCGCACGCCGTCGGCGGGCGGGCTGGCGAGCGACCAGTGCGCCGCGTCGAGGCCGCGCTTGCGCGCCACCGACATCAGCGCCTCCGGATCGTCGCGCTTCGGATCCATGCTGATCAGCAGGATGCCGAGCTTCGCGCGCTCTTCTGGCGCCAGCGCATGCTCGACCGCCTTGCCGCTGTCGACGATCAGCGGGCACACGTAGCGGCACGAGGTGTAGAACATCGCCGCCACCTGCGCCGTGCCGCGCTTGGCGCGCCAGTCCCAGGCCTTGCCGTGCTGGTCGGTGAGCACGAGCGGCAGCTGGTAGACCGAGTCGCGCGGCAGCGGCGCCTGCGCCGGCGCGGCGAAGGCGGCCGCGGCCGCCAGCACGAACGCCAGCGGCGCGCAGGCGAGGAGATTGCGGAAGCGGTTCATTTCACGTCCCTTGCACAGCGGAAGCCGAGGTTGGCGGTCGTGTCGCGGGCCTCGAGCGAGGACAGCATCGCCACCCGCATCAGCACCGCGTAGTTCTCGCGGTCGTCCATCGACAGCGCGCCGGCGCCGCAGAACTTGAGCTTGTCGGCGTCGCCCTGCACGCGGTTGTCGCCGCTGACCAGCAGCGAGGAGAAATCGTCCGTCCATTCCCACACCAGGCCGTGCAGGTCCTGCACGCCCCAGGCGTTGGGCGCCTGCAGGCCGGCGCGCGGCAGGGCGTGGTTGGACGGCTGCGAGTACCAGGCCAGGATGCGCTCGCGCCAGGCTGGGTCGCTGCGCGCGTCGCGGCGGGTCTCGTCGGCGGCCGCCGCGTATTCCCATTCCGACCAGGTCGGCAGCCGCGCGCCCTGGGCCTCGCAGTAGGCCGAGGCCGCGAACCAGCTCACCTGCACCACCGGCTGCTGCGGCAGCGCGGAGTCGCCCAGCGTCGCCGGCCCGGCCCAGTGCGAGAGGTAGCGGGGCTCGGCGAGCACCGAGGCGACCTCGTCGCGCCGCCACTGCGGGTGGGACTGCACGAAGGCGAGGAACTCGGCGTTGGTCACCGGCCGCGCCTGCAGTTCGAACGGCGCGATCCTGAGCTCGCTCGCGTCCTCGTACTTGAGCGCCGAGCGGAAGGTGCCGCCCGGCAGCTTCACCCAGGCCGCGCCGCCGGCCGCGAGCGCGGCGGCGACGGGCAGGGCGAGCAGCAGGGCGGCGATGCGGCGCACGGCGCTGCCTTCCTCAGTGGCCTTCGGAAGCGTTGGCGGGCTTGACCTTGCGGATTTCCGCCGCCTCGGCCTTGGTCACGTGGCCGCCCGGGTTGCCCCAGCTGTTGAGCACGTAGGTCGCGATGTTGGCCACCTCGTCGTCGGTGAGCTGGGTCATCGGCGGCATCAGCGAGTTGTACTCCTGGCCGTTGACCGTCACCGGGCCCTGCAGGCCGTGCATGATGACCTGCGGCACGCGCTTGGGGTCGGCCTTGATGTAGTCGGACCCGGCCAGCGGCGGGAACACGCCGGGCAGGCCCTCGCCGCTGGCCTGGTGGCAGGTCGAGCAGGTGCCGGCGAACAGCGCCTGGCCGGCCTTGACCTGGTCCTCGACCGTCAGCTCGCCGGTCGTGGCGGCCTTGGCGGCGGCGCCGACCGCGGCGAGGCTGGGGTTGGCCTGGTCGCCGATGTACATCGCGTCGACCTCCTTGCCCGAGTAGATGTCGGGGCGTTCCGGCCCGTCGGCCTTGAGGATCGCCATCGCGCCCTTGTTGAAGGCGCGGAAGATCGAATGGTCGACCAGCACGTAGCTGCCCGGCACCTCGACGTGGAAGTCCATGATCGCCGCGCCGCCCGAAGGGATGAGCGTGGTCTGCACGTTCTCCTGGAAGCGCGTGCCGCCCTCGAACCAGACCTTGTCGAAGATCTCGCCGATCACGTGGAAGCTCGACACCAGGTTGGGCCCGCCGTTGCCGACGTAGAGCCGCACGGTCTCGCCGGTCTTGGCGGCGAGGGCGTTGTCGCCGGTGAGCGCGCCCTCGCGGCCGTTGAACAGCACGTAGGTCGGGTTCTCGTCGATGCCCTTCTGCATGTCGAAGTCCTGGTGGCCCTTCTCGCGGTACTTGCCCGACGTGTAGAAGTCGCCCTGCATCACGTAGTACTCCTTGTCCACCGGCGGCATCCCGTCCGGCGGCTCGACCAGGATCAGGCCGTACATGCCGTTGGCGATGTGCATGCCCACCGGCGCGGTCGCGCAGTGGTAGACGAACAGGCCGGCGTTGAGCGCCTTGAAGGTGAAGCGGGTGACGTGGCCGGGCGCGGTGAAGCTCGAGGCCGCGCCGCCGCCGGGGCCGGTGACGCCGTGCAGGTCGATGTTGTGCGGCATCTTGCTGTCGGGCATGTTGCGCAGGTGGAACACCACCGTGTCGCCCTGGCGCACGCGGATGAAGCTGCCGGGCACGGTGCCGCCGAAGGTCCAGAAGGTGTAGGTGGTGCCTTCGGAGATCGGCATCTCCTTCTCGACGACGTCCAGCTCCACGATCACCTTGGCCGGCGCGTGGCGGCCGGTCGGCGGCGGCACGTGCGGCGGCGCGGTGAGCACGGCCTCGATCGGCTTGCCCTGCGGCGGCCCGAAATCGCCCTTGAGCGAGCCGCCGGTATCGCGTGCCGCCGTGGCCGTGGGGGCGTCGCCATCCTTGGCCCCGCCGCAACCGCCCAGTGCGGTCGCGGCGAGCGCGGCGACGAGGAACAACGCATGACGACGGGTCAGTGCTTTCATCTTCGGACTCCCGGTCGATCAGAACGGAATCGAATACGGCGACTGCGCTTGCGGCCCCTGCGTCGCGGCGGCGTCGCCGGGCGACGCGTTCGCAGCGTCCGACTGTACCGCAACCGCGCCGGAGCCGGCGTCGCCGCGGGCCGCGCAGCCGCCGAGCGTAGCCACCGCGAACGCGGCGGCCAGCAGCACGGCGTGGCGAAAGGCTGGAGTTCTCATCGTGTCGTCCTCGGGTCGTGATGCGGGATGGATGCCTCGATGGCGGAAGCCTGCGCTCCGCGCCGCGGCGGCCCTCTGATTTGGATCAATCCCGCCGCGGGCGGATGCGGCGCCGGCGCATCGGGTTGATCCAGGTCAAGCGGGTCGGCGGCAGGCACCGGCGGCGATCGCGATCCGCGGCGCCGGCGGGCCGGCCACGACCGCGACCGCGATGGATTCCATGGCGTGCATGGACGCCACCGGCCGCGACTCTCGCAGCGGACGGCATCGCCGCGCTTGACCCGGATCAATGCGACGGCGGCCGCGCGCGCGCCTGATGGCGGCCGGCCGCATGCGGAGCCGGAGCGTGGCGAACGAATTCGAATGGGTGGATTTCGCGCTGCAGCCTCCGAGCGCGATGGCCGAGTCGCTGGACGCGGCGGGGGTCGACGGCGGCGTGCCGGATCGCCGGGGCGAAGCGGACGGCCGGGGCTGACGCGCGGGCGCCGCCGAGGCGGGCCAGATGGTCGCGGGCGCGCCCGCATGGCGCAACCTACCGCGCCGTATGGCGCCTGGCCTCGGCGCCGACTCGGCTTGTTCACCGCGCTACCGGCATAATTCCCGTTTTCCCCCGGATCGGATCGATGACGAGACCTTCTTCGCTGGATCGCGAACAGCTTCTCGCCTGCGGGCGCGGCGAAATGTTCGGCCCCGGCAACGCGCAGCTGCCGCTGCCGCCGATGCTCATGTTCGACCGCATCACCCAGATCGCGGCGGAGGGCGGCGCGTTCGGCAAGGGCCTGATCCGCGCCGAGATGGACGTGCAGCCGGACCTGTGGTTCTTCGGCTGCCATTTCGAGGGCGACCCGGTGATGCCAGGCTGCCTGGGCGTGGACGCGATGTGGCAGCTCACCGGCTTCTTCCTGCCATGGCTGGGCGAGCCGGGCCGCGGCCGCGCGCTGGGCGTGGGGCAGGTGAAGTTCAGCGGCCAGGTGCTGCCGACCGCGAAGTTGGTGAGCTACGAGATCGACATCCGCCGCGTGGTGCGCGGCAAGCTGGCGCTGGTGATCGCCGACGGCCGCACCCTGGTCGACGGCAGCGAGATCTACGTCGCCGAGGGCCTGCGCGTGGGCCTGTTCCGCAGCACGGAGGGCTTCTGATGTATCGCGCCGACGGCAACCGCCGCGTCGTCGTCACCGGCATGGGCATCGTCTCGTGCCTGGGCAACGACCAGCCCACCGTCGCGCAGTCGCTGCGCGCGCTCCGCCCGGGGATCCGCTTCGTGCCCGAGTACGCCGAACTGGGCCTGCGCAGCCAGGTCGCCGGCGTGCCGGAGATCGACCTCGACGCCGCGATCGACCGCAAGCTCAAGCGCTTCATGGGCGATGCGGCGGCCTATGCCTACGTCTCGATGCGCGACGCGATCGCCGACGCGGGCCTGCCGGACGAGGACGTGCGCGGCGCGCGCACCGGCCTGATCGCGGGCTCCGGCGGCGGCTCGCCGCAGTGGCAGATCGAGACCGGCGACCTGCTGCGCAACCGCGGCGTGCGCAAGGTCGGCCCGTACATGGTGCCGCGCACCATGGGCTCCACCGTTTCGGCGGCGCTGTCGACCGCGTTCGGCATCCGCGGCATCAGCTATTCGATCTCCGCGGCCTGCGCGACCTCGGCGCACTGCATCGGCGCGGCCGCCGACATGATCCGCCACGGCGCCAAGGACGTGATGTTCGCCGGCGGCGGCGAGGAGCTGCACTGGGGCATGACCGCGCAGTTCGACGCGATGGGCGCGCTGTCGACCCACTACAACGACGCGCCCGAAACCGCGTCGCGCCCCTACGACACCGGCCGCGACGGCTTCGTCATCGCGGGCGGCGGCGGCATGCTGGTGCTCGAGGACCTCGAGCACGCGCGGGCGCGCGGCGCGCGCATCCACGCCGAGCTGGTCGGCTACGGCGTGACCTCCGACGGCGTCGACATGGTCGCGCCCTCGGGCGAGGGCGCGGTGCGCTGCATGCGCATGGCGATGGAAGGCGTGGACGCCCCGGCCGACTACCTCAACACCCACGGCACCTCCACGCCGCTGGGCGACATCGTCGAGCTCGAGGCGGTGGGCGAGGCCTTCGACGGCAGGCCGCCGCCGCTGTCCTCGACCAAGGCGCTGTCCGGCCATTCGCTCGGCGCGGCCAGCGTGCACGAGGCGATCTACTGCCTGCTGATGCTGCGGGGCGGCTTCATGGCCGGCTCGGCCAACATCGCCGAGCTCGATCCGCGCGCCGGGGACTTCCCGGTCCTGCGCGAGACCCGCGAGGCGCCGCTGCGCACGGTGATGTCGAACAGCTTCGGCTTCGGCGGGACCAACGGCACGCTGGTCTTCCGCGCGCTGGATTAGCGCGCCGGATCCCCGCGCGGTGCGGCCCGGCCCGGCCCGGCGCCCGCACCGGCGCGGCACCTGCCTTTGTCCGTCATCCCCGCGAAGGCGGGGATCCATGGACGTTCCCTTGCGACCGGGCATTCGCCCGTCGAACGTCCGACCCTCGCGTAAATGGCGACGCCGCTTCTACGAGGCGGCCGGCAGGCCGCCGCGGTCCTCGCCTTCGACGATCGAACGCAACTCCCGGTCCCACGGCCCCGGATCCAGGCCGCCGCGCGCGCGCCAGCCGGGGTCGAACAGCGTGCGGTCGTAGCGCTCGCCGCGGTCGCACAGCAGGCTGACGATGCTGCCGCGCTCGCCGCGGCGGCGCATGCACGCGGCCAGCTCCAGGCAGGCGACGAGGCTGGTGCCGGAGGAGCCGCCGTAGCGGCAGCCGAACTGCCGCTCCAGCAGCAGCATCCCCGCGACCGAGGCCGCGTCGGGCACCTCGATCACCTGGTCGACCACTTCGAACAGGAAGCCCGGCTCCGCCCGCGGCCGGCCGATGCCCTCGATGCAGGTCGCGTGCGTGGCGCGCGCGTCGCGGTCGCGCGTGCGCCAGGCGCGCGCGAACGCCATGCCGGTGGGTTCGGCCACGCACAGGCGCGTGCGCAGGCCGCGGTAGCGCAGGTAGCGGCCGATCGTCGCCGAGGTGCCGCCGGTGCCGGCGCCGCACACGATCCACGCCGGCTGCGGGAACGGTTCCTGCCGCATCTGGTCGAGGATCGATTCGGCGATGTTGTTGTTGCCGCGCCAGTCGGTGGCGCGCTCGGCCAGGCCGAACTGGTCGAGGAAGCAGGCGCCGTCCGCGGCGATCCCGCGCGCCCGCGCCTGCGGGCAGGTCTCCGGCGCGGTCAGCTCGCAATGGCCGCCCAGGGCGCGCACGGCCTCGATCTTGGCCGGCGCGGTCGACGCGGGCATCACCGCGGTGAACGACAGCCCCAGCAGCCGCGCGAACCAGGCCTCGGAGATCGCCGTGCTGCCCGAGGAGGCGTCCACCACCCGCTGCCCCGGGCGCAGCCTGCCGTTGCACAGCGCGTACAGGTACAGCGAACGCGCCAGACGGTGCTTGAGGCTGCCGCTGGGATGCGCGGCCTCGTCCTTGAAGTAGAAGTCGATGCCCGGCAGCCCGGGGAAGGTCGCGTGCAGCAGGTGGGTGTCGGCCGAGCGCGCGGCCTCGCGCCGCAGCGCCGCGACGGCCTGCGCGATCCAGTCGCGATCGTCGCCGGCCTCGGCCGCGCGGGCGACGGCGGCGGTCATCCCAGCCACGGGAACAGCCAGCCCAGCGGATGGTGCATGCGCGCGATGCCGACCACCGCCGCGAACACCAGCAGCGCAGCGGCGTAGCAGCCGGCGCGGACGCCGCGCGTGCGCCCGCGCCTCATCGCCAGCACGCCCAGCACGACGTAGACGACCACCAGCCCCAGCTTGGTCGCCAGCCAGCCGTTGGCGAACATCGCCGCGGGCAGGATCGTCACCAGCATCAGCGCCGCGGTCAGCAGCGTGGTGTCGATCGCATAGCTCAGGTAGCGCACCGGCGCGGCCTGCGGCCAGCGCGCGCCGGCCAGCGCGAACGCGCCGCGCAGCGCGAACAGGCTGCCGCTCAGGATCACCGCCAGGACGTGGACCTGGCGGATCTGCGGATAGAACTCGATCATCGCCGCTGCGCCCTCAGCCCGGCCTGCCGTCGGCGCGCGGCGCCAGGTAGATCCGCAGCGAGCGCAGCACCCACGGCGCGAACGCCACCAGCCAGCCGACCGCCGCCGCCGCCTGCCACGCCATCCGGTCGGGCGCCAGCTCCGCGGCGATGCGCACGACGCAGGTCAGCTGGATGACGGCGAAGGCGAACGTCGCCACCCCGCCGAACACCAGCGGCCGCCCCGAATGCCCCTGCGTCACCCGCGTCACCATCGCCAACAGCAGGCTGCCGAAGAAGCCGACGAACAGCGCGTGCGCCGGCGCGCGGCCGAGAATGAAGTCGCCGTCCAGCAGGTACACGAGGCTCTGCGTCGCATACAGCGCCAGCGCCACCGGCAGCCAGGCGTAGCCGAGGAACAGCACCCGCAGCAGCAGCGGCGCCGGCCCGCGCGGCCAGCCGCGCCACAGCCAGGCGCCGCAGAGCGCCAGCAGCGGCAGGTCGGCGAGCCACAGCCACGGGTAGGCGTGCACCAGCTCCAGCGCCAGGTGCGCCAGCGCCAGCGGCCAGAACGCCGCCAGCACCCACATCGGCCGCCAGGGCCTGTAGCCGGCCACCACGTTGCCGGCGAAGAACGGGAACATCCGGTGCGCGACCGTGAAGTACACCGGCAGCAGCAGGCCGAAGCTGCCGATCTTGATCGCCGCGAACGCCAGCCGCGCGTCGTCGAGGTGCAGGAACGCCGCGTAGGCGAGCAGCCCTGCGAGCCCCAGCAGCATCGCCGCCGCGCACGAGACCGCGTGCCAGGTCCTGCCGCCGTCGCGCCACAGCAGGCGCAGCAGGTAGAACAGCCCGGTCGCCCAGCCGACCAGGGTGAACACCGCGCCCAGGTGCAGCAGGTGCGCCGGCCCCAGCGCGCCGGCGAGCGTCAGCAGCTGTCCGCCGAACAGGCCCAGCCCGACCGGCACGTAGTGCCAGCGGGTGAGCTCGTCCTGTCCCATCCAGCGCGGGAACACGGTCAGCAGGAAGCCGAACATGAAGGGCGCCAGCACCTGGTACTGCATCACGATGGCGTGGATCCAGCCGCCGTAGGTCGGCGCCTGCGGCAGGCCGACCGCGTGCCAGCGCGCGTCCACCAGCCACAGCGTCCACCACAGCATCGCCAGCAGCACGTTGGCGGCGCCGATGAAGAACAGCAGACGGTGCGGCGCGCGCGCGAGGATCGCGGGCGAGAGCGCTGCGGGAGCGGCAGGCGGCATGGGACGGTCCATGGCGCGCAGTGTGGGCCGCGCGTGCCCCGCGTGCCTTGATCCAGGTCAGCGAGTCGCGCGTCCGGAAGCGGCAAGGGGCCGCGATCGCGGCCCCTTGCCCTGCGCGACGGCGACCGGCCGCGCTAGTCGGCGCGCTCCGCCTCGCCGGCCGGCACCGCCTCGCGCCGGGGCGCCACCCACAGCCGCAGCACGAACCACGCCAGCGCCAGCGCGCCGACGCTGAAGATCGTGTCGCCCGGCACCCGCATCCACACCAGCATCGCCACGATCGGCTGCTGCATGAACTCGGCCGAGCGCGCGTAGGCGTAGCCGTGCTCGATCGCCGCCAGCAGCTGCATCGTGC
This sequence comes from Luteimonas sp., assembly GCA_041905645.1. Classification (GTDB taxonomy): domain Bacteria; phylum Pseudomonadota; class Gammaproteobacteria; order Xanthomonadales; family Xanthomonadaceae; genus Luteimonas. The sequence continues at coordinate 2,242 of JAYRKR010000008.1, read as the reverse complement.
CCAGCGGCAGCAGGGTCAGCACCGCCATCAGCGCCAGGCCGATGTTGAGGCACCAGAACGCCACCTTCAGCGAGCGCGTGTCCCAGGCCATCCGCCCGCGCAGGCCGCGCAGGCAGAACAGCACCAGCGCGATGCCGAGCATGCCGTACACGCCGAACAGCGCCGTATGGCCGTGCAGCGGGGTCAGGTTGAGGCCCTGCATGTAGTACAGCGACAGCGGCGGGTTGATCAGGAAGCCGAACAGGCCCGCGCCGACCAGGTTCCAGAACGACACCGCGATGAAGAACAGCACCGGCCAGCGGTAGCGCGCCATCCACGGCGTCGCCTTGCCGTGCTTCCAGGTCTCGTAGGCCTCGAAGCCGATGTAGGCCAGCGGCACCACCTCCAGCGCGCTGAAGCTCGCGCCCAGCGCCACCACCGCGGTCGGCGTGCCGACGAAGTACAGGTGGTGCAGGGTGCCGAGCACGCCGCCGGCCATGAACACGATCGTGGCGAACAGCACCGCCGCCGTGGCCGTGGAGGTGCGCACCAGGCCCAGCCGGCTGAAGATCAGCGCCATCACCGCGGTGGCGAACACCTCGAAGAAGCCCTCCACCCACAGGTGCACCAGCCACCAGCGCCAGTACTCGACCTCGGAGATGTGGGTGTGCTCGCCCCACATCAGCGCCGAGGCGAAGAACAGCCCGATCGCCGCCGTCGACAGGAACAGCAGGCCGACGATGTGCCGCGCCTCGTTGGCCTTGTCGCGCAGCACCGGCCACAGCGCGCGGCCGACCAGCGCCACCCACAGCAGCAGGCCGACGAACAGGTACCACTGCCAGAACCGGCCCATGTCGGCGTATTCCCAGCCCTGGTGGCCCCACCAGAAGTTGTGCTCCAGGCCCAGCTTCTGCATCACCGCCAGCCACTGCCCGGCGAACGAGCCGACCACGATCGCCAGCAGCGAGAAGAACAGGAAGTTGACCCCGGCGCGCTGGAACCTCGGCTCGTGCCCGGACAGCGCCGGCGCGATGTACAGGCCGGTGCCGAGCCACGCCACCGCGATCCACAGCACCGCCAGCTGCGTGTGCCAGGTGCGCGAGAGCGAGTAGGGCAGGGCCTCGGACAGCGCGAAGCCGTAGGCCTCCTGGCCCTCGACCTGGTAGTGCGCGGTGATCGCGCCGAGCAGGATCTGCGCCAGGAACAGCGCCAGCACCACCCAGAAGTACTTGGCCACCGCGCGCATCGACGGGGTGACGCGCAGCGCCGCGAACGGATCGCTGGCCGGGATCGCGCCGCCATGGTCGCCGCGGTCGTGGCTGACCGCACGGTGCCAGCCGAGCACGGCGACGCCCGCGATCAGGAACAGCACGCTGAAGGCCGACCACACCCACAGCGGCGCCGCGGGCCTGTTGCCCACCAGCGGCTCGCTGGGCCAGTTGTTGGTGTAGGTCACCTGCTGGCCGGCGACGCCGCCCCGGTCCGGCGCGATCGCATCGCCCGCCGCGCGCGGGCGCTCGGTGGTCGCGGCCCAGGCCGTCCACCAGAAGAACGCGGTCAGCGCGCGCCGGTGCTCGACGGTGTCGACCGTGCCCTGCTTCATCGCATAGGCCTTGCGCAGCCCGAGCGTGGCCGGGTCGTTGCCGAACAGGCTCTCGTAGTGGGCCGCGACGTTGGACATCGCCGCCGCGCGGTCCAGGCTCACCGTGGTCGTGCCGGTGGCCGGGTCGTAGGTGTTGGCGCGCATCTGCGCCCGCAGGCGGCCGCGCAGCGCGGCCTGCTGCTCGGGCTGCAGCTGCGCGTAGCTGGCCATGGCGTCGTCGCGGCGTGCCCAGATGTCGAGCAGGGCGACCGCCTCGCGGTGCAGCCAGTCGGCGCTCCAGTCCGGCGCCACGTAGCCGCCGTGGCCCCAGATCGAGCCCAGCTGCATGCCGCCGATCGACTGCCAGACCTGGCGGCCGCGCTCGATGTCGGCGCGGGTGTAGAGGACGCTGCCGTCCTCGGCGACGACCCGTTCCGGCACCGGCGGCGCGGCGCGGAAGATTTCGTTGCCCGCCCACAGCAGCACCGCGAACGATGCCAGCAGCAGCGCGCCCAGCGAGAGCCACAGCCTGCGATGGTTGCCCATGACGACCCCTCCGATTGGATGGCGCATCGTCGACGCCGCCGCCGGCGGCGGCCATGACGCAGGTCAAGCCGGCCCTTGTGGGAGCGGCTTCAGCCGCGAGCTTTGGCGGCCTGGATATTCTGGTGCCGGCGGCTC
>JAYRKR010000124.1:0-7405 GCA_041905645.1 Luteimonas sp. | reverse complement strand
GACTTCCGTCGCTCCTACAGGGGCAAAGGGGCCGGGGCAAGGCCCGGGAGAGCGCTCAGGCCGGCAGCGGTTCGCCGTAGGCGAGCGGGGGCGCGGCGGCCGGCTCGGGGAAGGTCACTTCCTCCCAGGCCGAGCGTTCGGCCAGCAGCGCGCGCACCAGCTTGTTGTTGAGCGCATGGCCGGACTTGTAGCCCTCGAAGGCGCCGATGACGGCGTGGCCGGCGAGGTACAGGTCGCCGACCGCATCGAGGATCTTGTGGCGGACGAATTCGTTGGCGTAGCGCAGACCGTCGTCGTTGAGCACGCGGAACTCGTCGAGCACGATCGCGTTGTCCATCGAGCCGCCGAGGCCCAGGTTGCGCTCGCGCATGTACTCCAGGTCGCGCATGAAGCCGAAGGTGCGGGCGCGGCTGACCTCGCGGATGTAGTTCTCGGTGGAGAAGTCCACCACCGCGCGCGACTGCGCGGTCGGGATCGCCGGGTGGTCGAAGTCGATGGTGAAGCCCAGGCGGAAGCCGTCGTGGGGCTCGAAACGGGCGATCTTGTCGCCCTCGCGCACCTCGACGGGGCGCTTGATGCGGATGAAGCGCTTGGCCGCGGACTGCTCGACGATGCCGCCGGACTGCAGCAGGAACACGAACGGGCCCGCGGAACCGTCCATGATCGGCACCTCGGCCGCGGACAGGTCCACGTAGAGGTTGTCGATGCCCAGGCCCGCAAGCGCGGACATCAGGTGCTCAACGGTCTGCACCTTGGCGCCGCCCTGCGACAGGCCGGTGCACAGCGTGGTCTCGCTGACCAGGTCGGCGTCGGCGGGGATGTCCACCACCGGGTCCATGTCCACGCGCCGGAACACGATGCCGGTGTCGACCGGCGCCGGGCGCAGGGTGAGGTAGACCTTCTCCCCGCTGTGCAGCCCCACGCCGGTGGCGCGGATCACGTTCTTGACGGTGCGCTGCTGCATGGGCGGGCGGGTTCGCGGAAGACGCCACGGGGGCGGAAAACGGCCGAAGGTTAGCACGCGGGACACTGAACCTGAACGGAAGAACCGCACGGTTCCGCGCCCTGCCCGGCCTCGCCCCTCCATGCGGGCGGGAGCCGAAAAATCCACCGGGCCGGCGCAGGCCCGGTGGGATGTGGCGGACACGGCATGCGGCCCTGCGGCCGCATCGTCGCGCCCGCGGGCATGGAACCCGCGGGAACGTCTCGCACCGCCATCCCCGCGGAGGCGGGAACGACGGCCGGGGCGTCGCGGGAAGCGGGGGAAACCCGGCCCGCGGACGCCCTGTCCCTCAGTCCGCCTGCCGGCGCAGGAACGCCGGGATGTCCAGGTAGCTGCTGTTGTCGCTGCCGAAGTCGGCCACCGCCGGGGTCGCGGGCGCCGCCGGTTCGACCGGTCCGCCGCGGCGCAGGTTGGAGGCCAGGCTGCCCGGGTTGAACGCGCCGGCGCCGTCGTCGATCGGCAGGCCGGTGGTGCCGTCGCGCCGGACCTGGGTGCGGACCAGCTCGACCTGCGGGCGGCGCGCGATCTCGTGGTTGAAGCGGTCCTCGTGGCGCGACTGGCGGCCGGCGTTGCGGTTCAGGCCGGTGGCCACCACGGTCACGCGCACTTCGTCCTGCATGTCCGGGTCGAGCACGGTGCCGATGACGATGGTCGCGTCCTCGCTGCCGAAGTTCTCCACCGTGCGGCCGACCTCGTCGAACTCGGCCATGGTGAAGTCTGCGCCGGCGGTGATGTTGACCAGGATGCCGTTGGCGCCGGCGAGGTTGACGTCGTCGAGCAGCGGGTTCTGGATCGCCGCCTCGGCGGCGGCCTGCGCGCGGTCGTCGCCGCGGGCGCTGCCGGTGCCCATCATCGCCAGGCCCATCTCGCTCATCACCGTGCGCACATCGGCGAAGTCGACGTTGATCAGGCCCGGGCGCACGATCAGGTCGGCGATGCCCTGCACGGCGCCGAGCAGCACGTCGTTGGCGGCGCGGAAGGCCTGGATCATCGTCGCGTTGCGGCCGAGCACGGTGATCAGCTTCTCGTTGGGGATGGTGATCAGCGAGTCGCAGTGCTGGCCGAGCTCGTCGATGCCCTTGAGCGCCACCTGCATGCGGCGGCGGCCCTCGAACGGGAACGGCTTGGTGACCACGGCCACCGTCAGGATGCCCATCTCCTTGGCGAGCTGCGCGACCACGGGCGCGGCGCCGGTGCCGGTGCCGCCGCCCATGCCGGCGGTGATGAACACCATGTCCGCGCCCTGCAGCGCGTCCATGATCTGCTCGCGGTCCTCGAGCGCGGCCTGGCGGCCGACCTCGGGGTTCGCGCCCGCGCCCAGGCCCTTGGTGACGTTGGTGCCCAGCTGCAGCTGCAGCTTGGAACCGCAGTTCTTGATCGCCTGCGCGTCGGTGTTGGCGGTGATGAACTCCACCCCGTCGACGCTGCTGTTGACCATGTGCGCGACCGCGTTGCCGCCGCCGCCGCCCACGCCGATCACCTTGATGTTGGCATTGGGTGCCATCTTTTCTACCAGTTCGAAATGCGCCATGTCCGTGTCCTCTTCTGTGGAGCCGTGATTCGTGATTCGTGATTGGTGATTCGGGGCCGCGAGGCTCCTCGTCGATCACGCGCCATCGAAACCGGCGTTCTTATGTGATGAATCGTCTTGCCCTACTGCAATCGTTTGCCGTTCGCCCGCCGCTCTTTACAGCCCCTGTTCCGTTCTCCCAGGCAACCCGCATCGCCCTGCCCTTGCTCTCGCTGTTGCGAATCACCAATCACCAATCACGGACGAGCTCGTCAGAACTCGCCCCGATACCAGTTCTTCAGCTTGTTGAAGAGCGACCCCGCCCGGCCGGTGGGGATCACCGGGCGGCGCGGGTGCTCGATCTGGCTGCCCATCAGCAGCAGGCCCACGCCGCTGGCGTGGACCGGGTTGTTGACCACCTCGCCCAGGCCGGTGACGTGCTGCGGCACGCCCACGCGCACCGGCATCTGCAGCATCTCCTCGGCCAGCTCGACCACGCCTTCCATCTTCGCGGCGCCGCCGGTGAGCACCATCCCGGCGCGCACGTGCTGCTCGAAGCCCGAGCGGCGCAGCTCGGCCTGCACCATCTCGAAGATCTCCTCGTAGCGGGCCTGCACCGCCTGCGCCAGCGACTGCCGCGGCAGCCGCCGCGGCGGGCGGTCGCCGACGCTGGGCACCTGGATCGACTCCTCGCTGGTCGCCAGCTGCGCCAGCGCGCAGGCGTAGCGGACCTTGATCTGCTCGGCCTCCGGGGTCGGCGTGCGCAGCATGTGCGCGATGTCCTCGGTGACCTTGTCGCCGGCGATCGGCAGCGACGCGGTGTGGCAGATCGCGCCCTGCACGAACACCGCGAGGTCGGTGGTGCCGGCGCCGATGTCGACCAGCACCACGCCAAGCTCGCGCTCGTCGCCGGTGAGCACCGCGGTGCTGGAGGCGAGCGAGGACAGGATCAGGTCGTCGATCTGCAGGCCGCAGCGCTGCACGCACTTGCTGATGTTGGCCGCGGCCGACTGCGCGCACACCACCAGGTGCGCGTGCACCTCCAGGCGCACGCCGGTCATGCCGACCGGGTTGCGGATGCCTTCCTGCGAGTCGTCGAGCACGTACTCGCGCGGGATCGCGTGCAGGATCTTCTGGTCGGCCGGGATCGCGACCGCCTTGGCCGCCTCCAGCACGCGGTCCAGGTCCGCCCAGGTGACCTCGCCGTCGCGGATCGGCACGATCCCGGGCGAGTTGCGGCACTGCACGTGGTTGCCGGAGATCGACGCGTACACCGAGCGGATCTCGCAGCCGGCCATCAGCTCGGCCTCCTCCACCGCGCGCTGGATCGACTGCACGGTGGACTCGATGTCGACCACCACGCCGCGCTTGAGCCCGCGCGACTCGTGCGAGCCGATGCCGATCACCTCGATCGGGTTGCCGGGGGAATACTCGCCCACCAGCGCCACCACCTTGGAGGTGCCGATGTCGAGGCCGACGATGAGAGCCTTGTCGCCTTTGCGGTTCATGTCTGGAAGCCGTGATTCGGGATTCGTGATTCGGGATTCGGAAAAGCGGAAACGCGGAACCGGGAGGCATGTCGGATGCTTGGCGGATCCGCGATGGACGAGAGCCGTTGCCCTTCATCGAATCCCGAATCCCGAATCCCGATTCCCGGCTTCTCCTCGCCCCAGGTCAGCGCGAAGCCGTTCGTGTAGCGCAGGTCGGCGCGCGCGAGCGGCTGCGGCCGCTCCGCCAGCAGCTTGGGCAGCAGGCGCGCGAAGCGGGCCAGGCGCAGCCGCGCTTCCTGGCTGCCGATCACCACCTGGGTGCCGCTGGACAGCACCAGCGACCAGCTGCCGCGGCGGTCGAGGCCGATCTCGCTCACGCGCACGCCTTCGGGCGCGAACAGCTCGCCGGCTTCGTTGTAGAGCGCCACGACGTCGGCGATGCGGGCCGCCGGCGCGTCCACGTCGAAGCGCGGCAGGCCGTCGGGCACCTTCGCCCCGGCCACCGGGAACAGGTCGCCGTCCTCCGAGAGCAGCTGGCCCTTGCCCCAGCGCGCGAACGGGCGGTGCTCGATGATCCGCACCTCGACCACGTCCGGCCAGCGCTTGCGCACCTCGGCGTGCTCGACCCACGGCAGCCTGGCCACCGCGGCCTGCGCGTCCTCGAGCCGGATCGCGAAGAATCCCTTGCGCGCATACGGCAGCACCGCGGCGCGCAGCTTGTCCTCGTCCACGCGCTTGAGCTCGCCGGCCACCCGCAGCGTGCGCAGCGGCCAGCGCTCGGCGCCGATCCAGCCCTGCAGCACGGCCACGACCGGCAGCGCGACCAGCGCGAGCGCGAGCAGCCAGGCGGCGAGGCGGAGGAAGGCGCTCATCGGGCGCCTCCCGCGGAAGCGCCGTGATTGGCGATTGGGGATTGGTGATTCGCAGCGGCAAGCGAATCCGTCGCAGCGGGATGCATGCTGCTTCGAATCACCAATCCCGAATCACGAATCACGGCTCTCATACCGCCGTCTCCAGGATCCGCCAGCACAGCTCCTCGAACGACACGCCGAACGCGGCCGCCGACTTGGGCATCAGCGAATGGCTGGTCATGCCGGGCGCGGTGTTGGCCTCGATCAGCCAATGCCTGCCGTCCCTGTCGCGCATGAAGTCCACGCGCGCCCAGCCGCGCAGGCCGAGCGCCGCGAAGGCGCGCTCGGCGTTGTCGCGGGCTTCCGCTTCGCCGGCCTCGTCGAGGCCGGGGCAGAGGTACCGGGTGTCGTCGGCGACGTACTTGGCGTGGTAGTCGTAGTACGCGCCGGCCGGGAGGATGTGCACGCTGGCGAGCGCACGCCCGTCCAGCACGCCGATGGTGTACTCGCCGCGCACGGCCATGTCCGGTTCGATCAGCTGCTCCATCAGCAGCTCGCCCGGATAGCGCGCGGCCAGCTCGACCGCGGCGTCGAGGTCCGCGTCGTCGAACACGCGGCTGACGCCGACGCTCGATCCCTCCAGCGACGGCTTGACGATCACCGGCAGGCCGAGCTCGCGCGCGGCGGCGTGCACGTCGCCACCCTTGGCCAGGCGCACCCAGCGCGGGGTCGGCAGTCCGATCGCGGTCCACACCTGCTTGGCGCGGATCTTGTCGAGCGCCAGCGCGCTGCCGAGCACGCCGGAGCCGGTGTAGGGCACGCGCAGCGACTCGAGCAGCCCCTGCAGCACGCCGCTCTCGCCGTCGCCGCCGTGCAGGATGTTGAAGACGCGGTCGAAGTGCCGGTCCTGCAGCTCGCGGATCAGGTTGGGGATGCCGTCGACGGCGTCGGCGCTGACGCCGCGCGCGCGCAGCGCCGCCAGCACGTTGCGGCCGGAATCCAGCGAGACCTCGCGCTCGGACGTATCGCCGCCCATCAGCACGGCCACGCGGCCGAACACGGCCGGGTCGTCGAAGCGCGGCGGCGGCAGCACCGGGCTCATCGCGCGCCTCCCTCGAAGCCGTTCGCCGCCAGCTGCTGCGCCGCGTGGCCGATGTCGCCCGCGCCCATCATCAGCAGCAGGTCGCCGTCGCGCAGCACGTCGGGCAGCACCGAGGCGAGCTCGCCGGCGCCGTTGACGACCACCGGATCGATGCGTCCGCGCGCGCGGATCGCGCGCGCCAGCGCGCGCGCGTCGGCGCCGGCGATCGGCGCTTCGCCGGCCGGGTAGACCTCGGTCAGCACCAGCGCGTCGACGTCCGACAGCACCCCGGCGAAGTCGTCGAACAGGTCGCGGGTGCGGCTGTAGCGGTGCGGCTGGAAGGCCACCACCAGCCGCTTCTCCGGCCAGCCGCCGCGCGCGGCGGCGAACACCGCGGCCAGCTCCTTCGGGTGGTGGCCGTAGTCGTCCACCAGCTGCACGGTCGCGCCCTGCGCGGTGGTCAGCTGCGCCAGCAGGTTGAAGCGGCGGCCGATGCCCTGGAACTTCTCCAGCGCGGCGGCGATCGCCGCCGCGGGGATGCCCATCTGCCAGGCCACCGCGGCGGCGGCCAGCGCGTTCTGCACGTTGTGGCGGCCGGGCAGCGCCAGCGTGACCGGCGTGCGGGTGCCGTCGGGCAAGCACAGCGCGAAGCGCATGCGCGCGCCTTCCTGCTCCACTTCCTCCGCGCGCACTTCGGCGCCGTCGGCGAAGCCGTAGGTCATCACGTGGCGCGGCGTCTGCTCCGCCAGCTCCGCCACCTCGGGATCGTCGATGCACAGCACCGCCACGCCGTAGAACGGCAGCCGGTGCAGGAACTCGGAGAAGGCCGCGCGCACGCGGGCGAAGTCGCCGCCGTAGTTCTCGAGGTGGTCGGCGTCGATGTTGGTGACGATCGCCACCAGCGGGTTCAGGCGCAGGAAGCTGCCGTCGCTCTCGTCGGCCTCGGCCACCAGCCAGTCGCCGCCACCCAGGCGCGCGTTGGCGCCGGCCGCGAGCAGCTGGCCGCCGATCACGAAGGTGGGGTCGAGGCCGCCCTCGCCCAGCACGCTGGCGGTGAGCGAGGTGGTGGTGGTCTTGCCGTGGGTACCGGCCACGGCGATGCCGCGGCGGAAGCGCATCAGCTCGGCCAGCATCTCCGCGCGCGGCACCACCGGGATGCGCTGCGCGCGCGCCTCCAGCAGCTCCGGGTTGTCGGGCCTGATCGCGCTGGACACCACCACGCAGTCGGTGCCCAGTACATTGGCGGCGGCGTGGCCGCGGTGCACGTTGGCGCCGAGCCCGGCGAGGCGGCGCGTGACCGCGTTGTCGGCGGTGTCCGAGCCGGAGACCTGGTAGCCGAGCGTGCACAGCACCTCGGCGATGCCGCTCATACCCACGCCGCCGATGCCGACGAAGTGCACGCGCGAGTACCGCCTGGCGAAATCCCCTTTGACGGCCGCGCCGGGCGCCACGTCGCGGGTATCGAGCATC
>JAYRKR010000123.1:1641-7522 GCA_041905645.1 Luteimonas sp. | reverse complement strand
TGGGGCCTCGTCTTGCGGAATGGGGGTGTGGCGCTCGGCTAGCGTGCCTGGTGCTTGCGGGCGGCGCGCTCGATCGCGACCAGCTGGCCGGCGATGCGCAGCGCGTCCTCGTGGGAGGACGCCTGCACCCGGTACTTGCCGGCGACCACCAGGGTCGGCGTGCCCTCCATGCCGCTGGCGAGGGCGAAGTCGTGTGCGTGCCGCATCTTCGCATCCACCGCGGGGCTGTCCATCGCGGCCTGGAACCTGGCCATGTCGACGCCCTCGTCGCGGGCGAACGTCGCCAGCTCGCCGGGGCTGGCGTTGCCCATCGGCACCGACTGCAGCTCGTGGATCGCCCGGAACAGCTGGGCGTGGACCTTGCCGAGCACGCCCAGCTGCTCGGCGGCGAAATAGGCGCGGCCATAGCTGTCGCGCGGGTCGTAGGCGGCCGGCACGTAGGCCACCCGCACGTCGGCCGGCTGGCGGCGCTTCCAGGCCTCCAGCTTCGGCGCGAAGTTGGCGCAGTGGTGGCAGGTGTAGGCGAACAGCTCGGCGACCTCGATCCGGCCGTCGGCCTGCCAGGGCTGGCCGCCGGGGATGACGACGTAGTCCACGCCCTCGACCGGAGCCGCCGGCGCCTGCGCCTGCGCCTGCGCCTGCGCCAGGGCGGCCAGCGGCAGCAGGAGCACGGACAGCAGCAGGCAGGCGAGGCGTCGGGTCATGGCGGCGAGATGGGGGCGGAAGCGGGCAAAAAAACGCCGGCGCAGGAGGCCTGGCCGGCGACAGGGTTCAGGAGCTGTGCAACTCCGACAGCGCGGAGGCGCGGAAGTTCATCAGCCTTGCGCGGGCGGCGGCGTGGCCTCGGCCTCGCCGGAGGGGACCTCGGCGGGCGCCGGGGCCGGGGCGGGCGCCGGCGCCGCGGCGGGCGCCTTGGCCATCGCGGCCTGGGTGGCCGCGTCCGGGCGCTCGTGCAGGCCCTGCAGGTAGCTGCCCAGCGAGTTGATCTCCTCGTCGGTCAGCGACTTGGCCACCGTGGCCATGATGTTGAACAGGTGCGGGTCGGTCTCGCTGGTGGTGCCGGTGCGGTATTCCTGCAGGCGGCGCACCACGTAGGCCGACTGCTGGCCGCCGACGTGCGGGTAGGCCGGGCCGGGGTTGCCGGCGCCGGTCGGGCCGTGGCAGGCCATGCAGGCCGGGATGCCGCGCGCGCGGTCGCCGCTGCGGAAGATCTTCTCGCCGACCTGGTAGAACTTCATGTCCTTGTTGGGGCCGTCGGCGATCACGGTGTCGTCGGCGATGCCGGCGCCGGCCTTCTGGGTGGCGAAGTAGGCGCCGATGTCGCGCATGTCCTGGGCGCTGAGCGTCGAGGCGAACGGCACCATCACCGCGGCCATGCCGGTGTTGCGCTGGCCGCTCTTGAACAGCGCCAGCTGCTGCGAGACGTAGCGCTCGCTCTGCCCGGCCAGGCGCGGGTACTGCGGATCGGACGGGTTGCCGTCCAGGCCGTGGCAGGCGGCGCAGGTGCCGGCCTTGGTCGCGCCGGCCTTGGGGTCGCCCCACTTGGCCTTGGCCAGCTCGGCCGTCGCGTTCGCGTCCAGCGTCGTGGTCTCCACCGGCGCGTTCTCCGGCAGCGGCGTCACGGTGGTCTGGGCGAAGGCGGCCGCGGCCACCGCGAAGGCGGCGAGGCCGGCGAAACCGTAGGCACGGGCGTGGCGCATGAGCTGGGCTCCGGGATTCCGTTGAAAAGCGCGCGGACCCCCGGCCCGCGCCGCTGCGCGGGCACCAGGGCGCCCGCTCGAATCCGGAATTATCGTCGGCGCCCGCAATCGCGGTCAAACCTCGGCGCCGGGAGGCCCCGGGCCTTGTGCGATCCTAGCGGGATGCAGAACCCGCTCGCCCGCGCCCGCTACCTGCTCGCCGCCCATACCCCGCGCCAGCTGCCGCCCGACGGCGGGTTCGAGGTGGCCTTCGCCGGCCGCTCCAACGCCGGCAAGTCCAGCGCGCTCAACGCGCTGTGCCAGCAGAACGCGCTGGCCCGGGTCTCCAAGACCCCCGGCCGCACCCAGCAGCTGGTCTATTTCGACGTCACCGCCGGCGGCGCGGCCGCGGCCGCCCCGGGCCAGGCCCGCTACCTGGTCGACCTGCCCGGCTACGGCTACGCCAAGGTTCCGCAGGACCTGCAGGCCCACTGGCAGGCCTTCCTCGACGGCTATTTCGAAGGCCGCCAGGCGCTGCGCGGGCTGGTGGTGGTGATGGACATCCGCCACCCGCTCAAGGACTACGACCGCCAGATGCTCGGCTACGCCGTGCGGCGCGGGCTGCCGGCGCACGCGCTGCTGACCAAGGCCGACAAGCTCGGCCGCGGCGCCACCGCCAACACCCTGCAGGCGGTGCGGCGCGAGCTGTCGGAGGCCTTCGGCGACACCGTCTCCGTGCAGGCCTTCTCCGGCGAGTCGAAGCTGGGCGTGGACGAGGCGCGCGAGGTGGTGGGGCGCTGGCTGGCGCTGTAACGACGCGCGACACGGCCGGCGCTAGACTGCGGCTCCCCTCGGCGACAGGACGCGGCATGGCGACGAAGACCTATTCCGGGAGCTGCCACTGCGGCAAGGTGCGCTTCGAGGCCGACCTCGACCTCGAGGCCGGCGGCGGCAGGTGCAACTGCTCGATCTGCCGCAAGACCCGCAACTGGAGCGCCACGGTCAAGCCCGGGGCGTTCCGCCTGCTCGGCGGCGCGGACGAGCTGGCGGACTACCAGTTCGGCACCAACAGCGTGCACTGGCCGTTCTGCCGTACCTGCGGCGTGCGCACCTTCGGCCACGGCGACATCCCCGAGGTCGGCGGCCGCTTCTATTCGGTGCAGCTCGCCAGCCTGGACGACGTCCCGGCGCAGGCCCTGGCCGATGCGCCGATGCGCTGGTCGAACGGCCGCGACAACGACTGGTACCACGAGCCGGACGAGGCGGAAAAGCGTTGGCTGTGAACGCGGGCGCCGCGACGGCCGGGTTCCGGGCCGTCATCGACTTCTGGCGCGAGGCGGGGCCGGGCAGGTGGTTCGCGCGCGACGACGCGTTCGACGCGCGCTTCCGCGAGGGCTTCCTCGACGCGCACATGGCCGCCTCGCGCCGCGAGCTCGAGCCATGGATGGAGGGCGCCGACGGCGCGCTGGCGCTGGTGCTGCTGCTCGACCAGTTCCCGCGCAACTGCTTCCGCCGCAGCGGGCACGCCTACGCGACCGACCCGCTGGCGCGGCACTATGCCGCACGCGCGGTGGCGGCGGGGTTCGACGCGCAGGTGGACCCGGCGCTGCGGGTGTTCGTGTACCTGCCGTTCGAGCATTCCGAGGATCCCGCCGACCAGGCGCGCAGCGTCGAGCTGATGCGCGCGGTCGACGCGGACTACATGCGCTATGCGGTCGCGCACCGCGACGTGATCGCGCGCTTCGGCCGCTTCCCGCACCGCAACCGCGAGCTGGGGCGCGAGAGCACGCCGGAGGAGCAGGCCTGGCTCGACGCCGGCGGCGGGTTCTAGGCGCGCGGCCGCTCCAGTCGACACGCCCGCTTCCCCCCGGAATCGTCATTCCCGCGAAAGCGGGAATCCATGGACGTTCGGGTGGGGCAAAAGCGCTCCGGCCCGCAACACGGCTGTTGCGCCGGCTTCTTGCCCGCAAGCCTCAAAGCGCACCCGGTGGCGCCTGCGAAAGAGTCGACGTCCATGGATCCCCGCTTTCGCGGGGATGACGGCAGGAGAGCGTCGAGACCCGTCGCCGACGGAACCCGCCTGTGGCCGATGGCGTTCCTGCCGGCGACGCACTGATGCGCCGGTTTCAGCACGCCTCAAGGCGCATCCGGTGGCGCCTGCGAAGGAGTCGACATCCATGGATCCCCGCTTCGCGGGATGACGGCAGGAAAGCGTCGAGACCCGTCGTCGACGAAACCTGCCTGCAGCCGAGGGCGTTCCCGCCGGCGACCGCTCCGGGGCGTGTGAATACCGCGGCACCGATGCGCTGGTTTCAGCAGCCTCGAGACGCATCCATGACTCCTGAGGGAGTCGACGGCCGTGGATCCCCGCCTTCGCGGGGATGACGGCAAAGAGATGAAGGCAAAGAGGCGACGGCGGAGAGGCGGCGGCGAAGAATGGCGCCGGGATCCATCGCCAGTGGAATCCGCTTGTTGCCGGTGGCGCCGCCCGTAATGGCGTTCCGGGCGGGTCAGTACCGCGGCACCGACGGGTCGACGTCCTGCGACCAGGCGTCGATGCCGCCGACGATGTTGGCGACGTCGGTGAAGCCGTGCCCGCGGAAGTACTCCGCCGCCTGCGCGCTGCGGCCGCCGTGGTGGCACAGGAACGCCAATGGCAGGTCGCGCGGGCGCGACAGCAGTTCCTCCAGGCCGCCGGCTTCGAGCACCGCGTAGGGCAACGCGATCGAGGCCAGCTCGCGCTCGGCCGGCGGGCGCACGTCGACGATGGTCAGGTTGCCGTCGCGGACACGCGCGGCGACCTCGGCGGGCGTCAGGTCGTGGATTTCGGTCATGCCGGCAGTCTAGGCTCCCCGGCGTGGCGCGGACAGGCCCGGGCCGATGCCGGGGGGCGAGACGCCCGCTTGTGGGGCGCGCGCGACCCCGGTGCGCGCGAGCCGTCGCGTCGCCGTTCGCGGTGCCCGGCGCCGTCGGCGCGATCGGCCACGCGGAGCCGCACGCAGCCCGGGCCGGCCGGCGCCGATGCGCGTGGCATCATCGCGGCATGAACGCGATCGGCGACCTGCCGGCCTCCCTGCACCGCGTCCCGCGCGCCTCGAACGGCTGGGCGTGGTGGCTGCTGGCCGCGCACGCGCTGGTCGCGCTGGCGTGGTGGTGGCTGGGCTGGCGCGTCGGCCTGCCGCTGCTCGCGGCCACCCACCTGGCCGCGCTGTGGGGCGTGCTGCGGCCGCGCTCGGCGATGTACGGCCCCGTGCTCTCGCACCTGCCGGTGAGCGGCAAGCGGGTGTGGCTGACCATCGACGACGGTCCCTCCGACGACACCGCCGCGCTGCTCGACCTGCTCGACGCGCACGGCGCGAAGGCGACCTTCTTCCTGGTCGGCGAGCGCGCGTCGGCGCGGCCGGAGCTGGTGCGCGCGATCGCCGCGCGCGGGCACGGCATCGGCAACCACAGCCAGAGCCATCCGCAGGCGCGGTTCTGGGCGCTGGGCCCGGCGCGCATGCGGCGGGAGATCGTGCAGTGCCAGGACGCGCTGCGCACGATCACCGGCGCCGCGCCGCGCTGGTTCCGCGCGGTGGTCGGCCACGCCAACCCCTTCGTGGCCGCGCCGCTGCGCGACTGCGGCCTGGCGCGCGTGGCCTGGGACGCGCGTGCGTTCGACGCGGTGCGCGCCGACCCGGATGCGGTGGTGGCGCGGCTGGAGCGCGAGCTCGCGCCCGGCGCGATCGTGCTGCTGCACGAGGGCGCCCGCCACGGCCGCAACGTCGAGATGGTGGCGCGGCTGCTGCAGCGGATGCGGGCGCTGGGGTATGCGACGATGCTTCCCGAAGACCTCGGCCAAGCCGGAAAAGGAGACGCGGCGTGAACTTCAAGGCCTTGTTTCTCGCCGTCGTGGGCGCTCTCGTCGCGGGGTTCTACGCGTTCGAGTCGACGCTTTACTTCCAGGCGAACGGCCTGGGCCTGCCGTTGCTGGTGAAGCTCCTGATCTGCGGCCTGGGCATCTACGTGTTCTGGCGGAATGCCAGGCGCATCAAGCCCCGAAGCCCAGCCAACCCACCAGCAGCGTAGCTCGTCTCCCCGAGCCGGAAAGCCCCGCCAACCCACCGGCACCGCAGCTCTTTCCCTCGAGCCGGAAAGCCCCGCCAGCCCACGGTACCGCAGCCCTTCTCCCCGCTTGCGGGGAGAAGGTGCCCGAAGGGCGG
>JAYRKR010000123.1:1286-1631 GCA_041905645.1 Luteimonas sp. | reverse complement strand
CTTCCCCGCGCGCGGCACCCCCCCCCCCCCCACGGTACCCGCCCCCTTACCCCCCGTTGGGGGGTCTCGGGGCCCGGGGGGGGGTTGGGGGGCCGCGAGCGCAGCGAGCGTGCCTTTGATCTTGATCCTCCAGGCCGAAGCGGCAGCGACGACAGTCCACTGGGCTCGTTCCCGGCAACCGCAACAGCAACAACAGCAACAGCAACAGCAACAGCAACAGCAACAGCAACAGCAACAGCAACAGCAGCTCGCTGCGCTCGCGGCCCCCCAACCCCCCCCCGGCCCGAGCCCCCCCCCCGCGGGGGCAGGCGCCCCCCCGGGGGCCCCCGCCCCCCCGCCGGGCAC
>JAYRKR010000123.1:0-1276 GCA_041905645.1 Luteimonas sp. | reverse complement strand
TGCGCTCGCTCCCCTCATCCGCCTTCGGCACCTTCTCCCCGCAAGCGGGGAGAAGGGCTCCCACGAGGGAGCACCGTCGCGCTCGCGGTCACCTTCTCCCCGCGCGCGGGGAGAAGGGGCTTGCGGGCGGCGATCAGCCAGTTGTTGAACGGCGTCCGCCCGTACAGCGGCTCGAACGCCACCCGCAGGCCGGCGCCTTCGAGCGTCGCGCGCAGCAGGCCGGCGTCGGGATGGCAGCGCGGCGCCGACTGCATCCAGCCGACCAGGTTGGCGGCGCGGTCGCCGATCCCCGAGACGCGCCCGCGCCAGCTGCCGTCGACCAGGCCGCTGCGGATCACCAGCCACGCGCCCGGCCCGAGCATCGCGACCGCGTCCGCCAGCAGCCGCTGCTGCGCCGTGGCCGACAGGTACTGCAGCACGTCGAGGATGGCCACGCTGCCGCGATGCGTGGGCAGGCCGCGCGCGAGGTCGACGCATTCGAAGCGCGCGCCGGCCAGGCGCATCCGGTCCGCGGCGGACGCCGCGCGGCGGACCTTGGCGGCGTCGTTGTCGACGCCCAGGTAATCCATCCGCTGCCCGTCCTGGCGCAGGGCGTGCGCCAGCAGGCCCAGTCCGCAGCCCAGGTCCAGCACCGGCGCGTCGCTGCCGCGCAGCGCCCGCAGCACGCCGGGATAGAGCGGGTCGCTGCCGAGCTTGGCGCGCACGTAGTAGTAGTCCCAGCGGCTGCCGAACCGCCGCGGCGGCAGGTAGGCGCGCGCGATCTCCAGTCCCTGCGCGCGCGGCAGCGGCCGGCCGCTCACCGCGCCAGCAGCCCGCGCGCCACCGGCAGGGCCAGGCGCGTCCACTGCGCGTACATCGCCGCGGAAGGGTGCAGGCCGTCGTCGGCCAGCATCGCCGGTTCGGCGCCGCGTTCGCGGTTGGCGGCGGTGACGTCGACGAAGGCGACGCCGCGCCGTGCGCATTCGTCGCGCGCGGCCGCGTTGTAGGCATCGAGCTCGCGCGCGACCTGCGCCGCGTCGCGGCCTTCGCGCGCGGCGAACGGCGTCGCACCCCAGTCCGGGATCGACAGCACCAGCACGCGCCCGGCGCGGTCGCCGGCGTAGCCGATCGCGCGCTGCAGCAGCGCGGCGAACCGCGTGCGATAGTCCTCGAGGCCGCGCCCGCGGTACTGGTCGTTGACGCCGATCAGCAGGCTCACGAAATCCCAGGTCCGCCCCCGCGCCCCTGTGGGAGCGGCTTCAGCCGCGAGCTCTTCCTTGCCGGAGGGGGAAAAGCT
>JAYRKR010000007.1:62474-70587 GCA_041905645.1 Luteimonas sp. | reverse complement strand
CCGGCGCGCATCGTCCAGCCCGGCCTGTACGAAGCGTGCGATGTAGCGCTCGGCCGCCGCGCTCTGCCGCTTGAGGAATTCCGACAGCGACCAGTAGCGCCGGCCGAAGCGCCGGCGGATGCGGTTGAACCACTGGTTGCCGGTGAGGATGCGGTAGTACAGCCAGTCGCCGAAGCGCTCCTGCAGGCCGCCGAAGTGGGTCACCGCGTCGTAGTCGTCGCCGTGCACCACCAGCAGCCGGCGGCCGTCGGCGGTGGCGTGCACGCAGCGCCGGCGCACCCGCATCGCCGGCAGCGCGAGGCCGCAGAACCGTCGCGCCGGGCGGTCGTGGTTGCCGGGGATGTAGACCAGTTCGGTGCCGGCACGGCGCAGCGCGTGCAGCGCCTCGACCACCCGGTTGTGCGCGGCGCCCCAGGACGCGCGCCGCCGCTGCGCCAGCCACCACAGGTCGACGATGTCGCCGACCAGGTACAGCCGGTCGCAGCGCAGCCGCGACAGGAACTCGGCCAGCTCCGCGGCGTGGCAGTGGCGCGAGCCCAGGTGCACGTCGGAGATGAACACCGCGCGCCGCCGCGTCCCGGTGGCGGCGGCCGGGCTCACGCCGGCGCGCCCGCGGCCGCCTGCAGGTAGCGGCGGCGCTTGTTGGGCCGGATCCGCTGCAGGTCGACCTCGATCAGCCCGTCGATCGAATCGCTGAAGGCCGGGTCGACGCCGAAAGCGAGGAAGCGCGCCCCGCCCGGTTCGCACAGGTCGGTGTACTGCCGGTACAGCATCGGCACGCTGGCACCCAGCGCCGCCAGGTTGGCCTTGAGCACCTCGAAGGCGGTGTCGGCGTCGAGCCCGTCGAACGAGGGCGGCGCGGCGAAGTAGCGGAACGGCCGCGCCGACTCGGCCAGCGCCTCGTCGCAGCCGTGGTAGCGCTGGTAGTACGCGACCAGCTGCTCGCGCGCCGACAGCGGCAGCGCCGCGCTGATCGACACCGCGCCGAACAGGTAGCGCACCCGCGGGTGCCGCCGCAGGTAGGCGCCGATGCCCTGCCAGAGGTAGTCGAGGCTGCGGCTGCCCCAGTAGTCGGGCACCACGAAGCTGCGCCCCAGCTCCAGGCCCTCGGCCAGGCGCGGGATGGCGTCGTCGGCGTAGCGGAACAGCGAGGCGGTGTAGAGCCCGGCCAGCCCGGCGCGCGCCAGCGCCTGGGCGCCGCGCGCGACCCGGTAGGCGCCGGCGATGCGCATCGCCTCCGCGTCCCAGACCAGGATGTGCTGGTAGTGGGGGTCGTATTCGTCCAGGTCCAGGCTGCGGCCGGTGCCCTCGCCCACCCGCCGGAAGGTCAGCTCGCGCAGCCGGCCGATCTCGTGCAGCAGCAGCGAGCCCGCCGCGCACTGCGCGAGCCGGATCTGCTTGCCGTCGCTGGTGCGGCCGAGCAGCTCGGTCGCCTCGACCGCCATCCACAGCGCGGTGGAGTCGACCGGCCCGGCCAGCGGCTCCGGCCGCGCCGGCGCCTCGCCGCCGCGCCGGCCCAGCGCGTACAGCGTGCGGCGCACTTCGCGCAGGGCGGCCGCATCGTCGCCGCGTGCATCCAGGCGCAGGCATTCGCCCACCCGCAGCCGCAGCGGCTTGTGCCGGCGCGCGTACATCTCGCGCGCCAGCAGCGCGGTCGACGCCGGCCGGCACAGCGCCGACACGCCGTAGAACAGCGTGGAATTGCGCGCCTGGATGCGCACCGGCAGCACCGGCGCCCCGGTGCGCCGGGCGAAGCGCAGGAAACCCCGCCGCCAGCGCGTGTCGCGCACGCCGCGCGGGCCCAGCCGCGAGACCTCGCCGGCGGGGAAGACGATCACGCATTCCTCGTTCTCCAGCGCGCGCTCGATCGCACGCAGGCTTTCCGGGCCGGCCCCGCCGCCGAGCACGCGCAGCGGCAGCAGCAGGTCCGACAGCGGTTCGACCAGCGCGAGCACGTCGTTGGCGACGATGCGCACGTCGCGCCGCACCCGCCCGACCAGGTCCAGCAGCGCCAGCGCGTCGAGCGCGCCGGACGGATGGTTGGCGACCAGCAGCAGCCGCCCGCGCGCCGGGATCCGCTGCTCGGCGCCGTCGCCCTCGACCTCGTAGCGGGCCTGCAGATGGCGCAGCGCCGCGGCGACGAAGTCGAAGCCGCGCAGGTGCCCGTGTCCGGCGAGGAAGCCGTCGATGGTGTCGAACCGGGACCAGCGCGCCACCCCCTTCAGCAGCGGCGCCGCCAGCCGCGCGCGGCGGCCGCGGAACCAGTCGGGATAGCGTTGCCGGAGGCGTTGTTCGAGGCTGGGCATGGCGGTCGCGGGCGGCCGGTTTGGCCGGCAGCCTGCGCCCGGGCCGCGACAGAAAGATGGCGGAATTGCGGCAGCCCCGTGACCGCCGGCGCCCGATCGGGCCGGTCGGCTTAACCCCGGGCAACCCGGGCCGCGGCACAATGCAGGCGCCGCCGGGGGCGTGTATCATGCGCGGCCATCTTTTCATCCGAATCAAGGGATATAAGCCGCGATGACCAGCTCCAGCTACCTGTTCACCTCCGAATCGGTCTCCGAGGGCCATCCGGACAAGGTCGCCGACCAGATCTCCGACGCCGTGCTGGACGCGATCCTCGCCCAGGACAGGCGCGCGCGCGTGGCCTGCGAGACCATGGTCAAGACCGGCGTCGCCATCGTCGCCGGCGAGATCACCACCAGCGCTTGGATCGACCTCGAGGCGCTGACCCGCAAGGTCATCCTCGACATCGGTTACGACAGCAGCGACGTCGGCTTCGACGGCGCCACCTGCGGCGTGCTCAACCTGATCGGCAAGCAGTCGCCCGACATCAACCAGGGCGTGGACCGCAAGAAGCCGGAAGAGCAAGGCGCCGGCGACCAGGGCCTGATGTTCGGCTACGCCACCAACGAGACCGACAGCGGCATGCCGGCGGCGATCCACCTCTCGCACCGCCTGGTCGAGCAGCAGGCCAAGGTGCGCAAGAAGAAGAACTCGCCGCTGCCGTGGCTGCGCCCGGACGCGAAGTCGCAGGTCACCCTGCGCTACGAGAACGGCAAGGCGACCGCGATCGACGCGGTGGTGCTGTCCACGCAGCACGACCCGGACGTGAAGCAGAAGGACCTGGTCGAGGCCGTGCGCGAGCACATCCTCAAGCCGGTGCTGCCCGCCAAGTGGCTGCACAAGGGCACCAAGTTCCACATCAACCCGACCGGCAAGTTCGTGATCGGCGGCCCGGTGGGCGACTGCGGCCTGACCGGCCGCAAGATCATCGTCGACACCTACGGCGGCTGGGCCCGTCACGGCGGCGGCGCGTTCTCGGGCAAGGACCCGTCCAAGGTCGACCGCTCGGCCGCGTACGCCGCGCGCTACGTCGCCAAGAACGTCGTGGCTGCCGGCCTGGCCGACCGCTGCGAGGTGCAGGTGAGCTATGCGATCGGCGTCGCCCACCCGACCTCGATCTCGGTCACCACCTTCGGCACCGGCAAGGTCTCCGACGACGTGATCGAGAAGCTGATCCGCAGGCACTTCGACCTGCGCCCGTACGGCATCCTGCAGATGCTCGACCTGATCCACCCGATGTACCAGCAGACCGCGTCCTACGGCCACTTCGGCCGCAAGCCGCACGAGGTCGAGTACGTCGACGGCGCCGGCAAGAAGCAGAAGGCCACCGCCTTCTCCTGGGAGAAGACCGACAAGGCCGAGGAGCTGCGCAAGGCCGCGAAGCTGTAGGAACGGCGGAAGCCGCGACGGCGCCACCGTCGTCGCAATCGAAACGGGCCGCCCTGTGCGGCCCGTTTTCGCATGCGGGAATGCGGCGGACGGCCCGCGGGATCCCCACGTCTTGGCACCGCGAAGGCGGCGCACGACTCGTTCGGCAGGCATCGGCTCGCACTGTTGAACGGCGCCTCGCCAGCGCGATGGGAACGGGGAAGCCCAGACGAGGGAAGGGCCGCGTCGCGCGGCCGCCCCCTTCCCGCTCCGACTCGTCGCGTCGAAGCGACGGCTCAACCGCTCTTCACGTCGGCGCTGATCAACTGCTGGCCGTTGTAGACGTCGCCATCGCTGGATCCCGAGATGATGAACATCTTCTGCGAGAACCCGTAGGGATCGCCGCCGAGATTGCGCGCCAGCCGGGCCGCGAAGCCGAGATTGTCCACCGGTTGACCGTCGTAGCCGCTGACCAGCGTGTCCAGCGGATCCGTGCCTGCATCGTTGGCCGCCGAGGCCGCGAGCGCCTGCGACCGGAAATCGGTCATCTGCGCTTCATTGAAGGTGATGGTCGCGGTTTCGCCCGGCTGGATCGGCCCGGTCTGGCCGCCGTAGAAGGACATGTTCAGGTAGCCGGCGAGCTCGCGCTCCTGGCCGACGTCGTCGCGCGCGGTGCTGACCTTGAACTGATACGTGCGCTCGGACACCACCTCGTTGCCCGTCGCGTCGAAGCGCTGGGTCACTTGCAGCGGCACGTTGCCCGAGTACTGCAGGTTGGTGGTGTAGGCGTAGGAGCCGTCCGGGTAGGTCGTCTTCACGAACGCGCCGGTGTCCTGCGGTCCGGCGAGGTCGGCCTGCACGCGCAGCGCCTCCGGGCCCAGCCCCAGCTTCAGGCGCGTCTGCGAGGAATAGTCGATCCGCTCGATCGTCGCCACGTCGCTGACGCCCGGCGTCCGGTCGGCAACCTCGCCGGTCGCGGTGAAATGCGCGTACGCGGCCTGGCCGTCCTTGTTGGTCAGGTCGAAGGTCGCCGTCCGCACCGTCGAGCTGCCGACGCCGGCCTGCTTGCCGAGCATGACGGTGGCCACGTCAGTCGACACGCCGACCCCGTTGAACGCCTCGACGGCCTCGTTGGGGCCCATCGTCACTCGCACGTGGCCGTTGTCGACGCGCGTTACCGAGTAGCTGGTGCCCGAGGCGTCCTTGACGTTCGTCTCGGTGCCGATGTGCTCGAACGAGGCGGACATACCCGTGGTGGTGTATTGCTGCGAATCCATGGTGACCGTGGCGCCGACCGGAATGCTGGTCGGGTCGTACGGGTTGATCTTGTCGGCGTCGCCCTGTTTCCGGTTTTCCCCGGGGAGCACGACCTTGTAGCGCGACTGGAACCCTGCACCGACGCTGCGCTCGCCGCCGACCTCGTGCATGCCGCGGCCGTCCACCCGGCCGCCGGCGCGCGCGGTGATCGACGTGTCCCACTCGAGGCTGAATTCGGTGTTCCCGTCCTTGTTCTTGGCTGGCCCATAAGTATGGGCCCGATCGCCGACCACCTTGGCTTCGAAGGTCACACCGGCCGCTTTCGCGTCGGGGATGCCGAACGGCGTCGGCCGGTGCTCAACGCTGGCCCCTTGCTCGGCGTTCGTGCTGAGCTTCACTGTGCCGTCGCCCGGGTTCCAGGTGATCGCACCTCCGGTGTGCTCGCCCTGCGCGCTGACCGAGAATTCGCTGTTCGAGGAGGCATACAACGGGTTGTAGTCGCTGGAGAGCGGTTCGTCGTGCAGGACGCTTTCGTCTGCCGGCGGGATGTTGAGCACGTCGCCCATCCAGATCAGCTCGCCGGTCTGCTGTTCGTGGTCGAGCCGGCGCGGCGAGGTATCCTGGAAGATCTGCGGGTTGGCACGGCGGATCGCCTGCGGCGTCACGCCGTAGCGGTCGGCGACCTGGGCCAGGGTTTCGCCGGAAGCCACCTCGTGGGTCTGCGGCTTGCTGCTGGGGCCCGTGGTTGCGACGGAACCGCCGCCATCGATGGAAACTGTTCGCACCATTGCACTGCATTCCTTTGGGGGAGGAACGGGCAACTTAGACGGTTGATACCCGTCCCTCGCTCTGGGGAAAACCCTTGGTTGCGGCCTTAAACCGCGATTTCCGTCGCAACCCATCGCAAGTCCGCAAACGATGCACATCCCGCTCTGGCGCCGTCGCGAATCGTCCATTGCCGGAACCGGCGCGCCGTGTCGCCGCCGCACATGGAAAAGGGCCGCGATGCGGCCCTTTTCATTCCCTGCGCAAAAAGCAGGCGCCCGGTCAGCTGCCCTGCACGTCCGCGTCGATGAGCTGCTGCCCGTTGCGGATGTCGCCGTCGCTGTTCTGCGAGATCGTGACCAGCCGCTGGGCGAACCCGTAGGGATCGCCGCCGAGGTTGCGCGCCAGCGCGATGGCGAAGGTGAGGTTGTCCGCCCTGGGCTGGCCGTCCTGGCCGCCGACCAGCAGGTCGAGCGGATCGCCGCCCATCTGGTTGGTGTTGGCCGCCGAGCGCGTCTGCGCCAGGAAGTCGGTCATCTGCGCTTCGTTGAAGGTGATGGTCGCGGTCTTCCCGGGCTGGATCGGGCCGTCCATGCTGCCGTAGAAGGCCTGGTTGAGCAGCCCGGCGTTGGCGCGTTCCTCGGCGCCCTCGTCGTGCCCCTCGATGTTGCGCTCCCACCAGTTGTAGCTCGGGCGGTCGGTGTTGACCTTGAACTCGTAGGTGCGCTCGGACACCACTTCCTTGCCGGAGGCGTCGAAGCGCTGGGTGACCTGCAGCGGCACGTTGCCCGAGTACTGCAGGTTGGTGGTGTAGGCGTAGGAACCGTCCGGATAGGTCGTCTTCACGAACGCGCCGGTGTTCTGCGGCCCGGCGAGGTCGGCCTGCACGTTGAGCGCGTCCGGGCCCAGGCCCAGCTTCACCCGCGTCTGCGAGGAGTAGTCGACCCGCTCGATCGTCGCCACGTCGCTGACGCCCGGAGTCTCGTGCGCCACCTCGCCGGTCGAGACGAAGTGCGCGTACGCCGCCTGGCCGTCGGGACTGGACAGGTCGAACGTCGCCGTGCGCACGGTCGAGCCGCCGAGGCTGTCCTGCCGCCCCAGCATCGCGGTGGCGATGTCCGAGCGCAGGCCGACGCCGTTGTAGGCCTCGACCGCCTGGTTCGGGCCCATGGTCACGCTGACGTGGGTGTCGTCGACGCGGGTGACCGAGAAGCTCGCGCCGGAGGCGTCCTTGATGTTGGTTTCGAAGCCGATGTGGCGGAACGAGCCGGCCATCGAGGTCTGGGTGTAGTTCTGCCCGTCCATGGTGACCGTCGCGCCCTTGGGGATCGTGGTCGGGTCGAAGGGATTGATGCGCGCGGCCTCGGCCGGGTCGCGGTTCTCGCCGGGCAGCGTGACCTTGTAGCGCGCGCGGAAGCCGGTGCCGGTGCCGTACTCGCCCTCGACGGTCGCCTTGCCCTTGGCCTTGGATTCGCCCGAGACGATGGCCTGGACGCTGGTCTCGACCTCGACCGACACTTCGGTGTTGCCGTCCTTGTTGACCGCGCCCTGGGTGACCGCGGACTCGGAGCGGATCTTGGCTTCGAACTCGGTCCCGCGCGCCTTGGGGTCGGCGATGCCGAACGGCGGCTCGGGGGTGGCGTCGTAGGTCGCGCCGGTCTGGCCGACGCCGGTGAGCTTGACCGTGCCGTCGCCCGGGTTCCAGGTGATCGAGCCGCCGCCGTTCTCGCCCTCGCCGCCCACCGTGTACTCGCTGTTGGACGAGGGATAGGTGGGATTGAAGTCGCTGCTCAGCGGATCGTTGCGCACCACGCTTTCGGCGGCGGCCGGGATGTTGAGCTTGTCGCCCGACCAGATCATCTCGCCGCTCTGCTGCGCATGGTCGAGCCGGCGCGGCGAGTGGTCCTGGAAGACCTGCGGGTTGGCGTCGCGGATCGCCTGCGGCGTCACGCCGTAGTCGTCGGCGATCTTCGCCAGGGTTTCGCCGGCGGCGACTTCGTGGGTCTGCGGCTTCGAACTGGGGGCCGGGGCGACCGGGCCGCCACCGTCGAGGTAGGCGAGCTGGACCATTGCGTCCTCTTGGGGGAAGGATGAAACCGATACGGTAGCGCCCGGCCGCCGGGCTTCGACCCTGGGGAAAACCCCAGGTCGAGGCGTGGAACGCGCCATGCGTTGCATCGCGGTTCAAGTCCAAGAAGCAGACGACCATCCCTGGCCCATCGGGGCGACGAGGACCTCGACGGGACCGCGATCCCCGCGGAGACATCGTGGGAGCGACGGAAGTCGCGACGCTTCCCCGCATGGCCGTCGCGGCTTACGGCGCGCCCCCCACCGACAGGGCACCGGGCCGGCCGCCCGGGGCGAGCCGGGGGGGGTCGGC
>JAYRKR010000007.1:54481-62464 GCA_041905645.1 Luteimonas sp. | reverse complement strand
CCCGGGGGCCCGTGGGGGGGCGCGCGGGCCGGCGCGCCGCGCCCCCGCTGGGCCGCCGCGACGCCGGCCGCTCCCACAACCTACAGGGAACGGAGCCTGCCGCCGTTGCCGAGCCTGGGTGCTTCGGCGGCATCTGCTGCCGACCGCCCACCACGACCACCCAGGAAGCACTGCCCGGCCCCGTTGCCTCGCCGGTCAGCCTGAACGGGGCTTCCAGCCATCCCTTCATCGCGAGAAAGCGATAGAATCGCGCCCCTGCCCCGCCGAGGGGCGCTGCGACTGGAGGGGGCCCGCCCCGGACCAGCCAGGCTCGGCGCGGCCACCGCAACAACGGCGTCCCTCCTGCGAACCAGTCCGCAAGGGCCTGCGCGCGCAGCGCCGGCCTTCCCGCGGACGAAAAACGGAGCATTGCCATGAACGCTGTCGCCAAGACCTTCTCCACCGAAGGCGACTACAAGGTCGCCGACATCTCCCTGGCCGACTTCGGCCGCAAGGAGCTGGACATCGCCGAGCACGAGATGCCCGGCCTGATGTCGATCCGCCGCAAGTACGCGCCGCAGGCCCCGCTCGAGGGCGTGCGCGTGACCGGCTCGCTGCACATGACCATCCAGACCGCGGTGCTGATCGAGACGCTCAGGGACATCGGCGCCGACGTGCGCTGGGCCTCGTGCAACATCTTCTCGACCCAGGACCACGCCGCCGCGGCCATCGCCGTCTCCGGCACCCCGGTGTTCGCCTGGAAGGGCGAGACGCTGGAGGAATACTGGGACTGCACGCTCAACGCGCTGAGCTTCCCCGACGGCAAGGGCGGCTTCCTCGGCCCGCAGCTGGTCGTCGACGACGGCGGCGACGTGACCCTGCTGATCCACAAGGGCTACGAGCTCGAGAACGGCGACGGCTGGGTCGACACGCCCTCGGGCAACCACGAGGAGCAGGTGATCAAGGACCTGCTCAAGCGCGTCGCGAAGGAGCGCCCGGGCTTCTGGCACACCGTGGTGAAGGACTGGAAGGGCGTGTCGGAGGAGACCACCACCGGCGTGCACCGCCTCTACCAGCTGGCCGAGCAGGGCAAGCTGCTGATCCCGGCGATCAACGTCAACGACTCGGTCACCAAGAGCAAGTTCGACAACCTGTACGGCTGCCGCGAGTCGCTGGCCGACGGCCTCAAGCGCGCGATGGACGTGATGCTGGCCGGCAAGGTCGCGGTGGTGTGCGGCTACGGCGACGTCGGCAAGGGCTGCGCCCACAGCCTGCGCGCCTACGGCGCGCGCGTGGTGGTCACCGAGATCGACCCGATCAACGCCCTGCAGGCGGCAATGGAGGGCTTCGAGGTCAACACCGTCGAGAGCACCCTGGGCCGCGGCGACATCTACGTCACCACCACCGGCAACAAGGACGTGCTCACGCTCGCCCACATGCAGGCGATGAAGGACCAGGCGATCGTCTGCAACATCGGCCACTTCGACAACGAGATCCAGGTCGACGCGCTCAACGCCTCCGGCGCGACGCGCACCAACATCAAGCCGCAGGTGGACAAGTACGCGTTCAAGGACGGCCGCGCGATCTTCCTGCTGGCCGAGGGCCGGCTGGTGAACCTCGGCTGCGCCACCGGCCATCCGAGCTTCGTGATGTCCAACTCGTTCTCCAACCAGACGCTGGCGCAGATCGACCTGTGGGCCAACAAGGACGCCTACGAGGCCAAGGTCTACATCCTGCCGAAGAAGCTCGACGAGGAGGTCGCGCGCCTGCACCTGGACAAGATCGGGGTGAAGCTGACCACGCTCACCGACGCGCAGGCCGCCTACCTGGGCGTGCCGGTGGAAGGGCCGTACAAGCCCGACCACTACCGCTACTGAGCGCTGCGGCCATCGCACGACCGGAACGGGCGCCTCGCGGCGCCCGTTTCCGTTTCCGTTTGCGTCCGGCAGGCCGGCTAGCGGCCGATGGTCCTCAGCAGCGCGACGACGACTTCCGCCTCGCGTGCGCGCTCGGCCTCGTCCGCCTGCGCCACCACGTGCCCGGACAGGTGCCCGGCCAGCACCTCCATCATCAGCCCGTGCATCGCGCCCTTGGCGGCGGCCATCTGGACCAGCAAGCCGGCGCAGTCGGCCTCCCCGGACTGCAGCGACTTCTCCAGCGCGGCCACCTGCCCGGCCACGCGGCGGACCCGGGCCAGCAGCTTCTTCCTGTCGCGGTCGACGTGCGCCATGGGCCGGCAGCGTATACCCTATGGGGGTATACGGTCCAGCCACGGTCCTGCCGATGAACGCCCTCGACGCCCTTGCCGAAACCCGGCGCCACTCCCACGCCTTCGATGCCGGCGATCCCGCCGCCGAGCGCAGCACCCGCCGCGCGATGTGGCTGACCCTGGCGATGATGGTGGTGGAAATCGCCGGCGGCTGGTGGTTCAACTCGATGGCGGTGCTGGCCGACGGCTGGCACATGAGCTCGCACGCGCTGGCGCTGGGCCTGTCCGCGTTCGCCTATTTCTGCGCGCGGCGCTACGCCGGCGATGGGCGCTTCGCCTTCGGGACCTGGAAGATCGAGGTCCTGGCCGGCTATACCAGCGCGATCCTGCTGCTGGGCGTGGCCGCGCTGATGGCCTTCCAGTCGCTCGAGCGGCTGCTGCGGCCGAGCCCCATCCACTACCAGCAGGCCATCGCCATCGCCTGCGTCGGCCTGGCGGTGAACCTGCTGTGCGCGTGGTGGCTGCGGGGCCGGCACGACCACGCGCATGCGCACGACCACGACCACGACCATCATCACGCCCACGCCCACGCCCACGGGCATGCGCACGGCCACGACCTGAACCTGCGCTCGGCCTACCTGCACGTGGTCGCCGACGCGGCGACCTCGGTGCTGGCGATCCTCGCCCTGCTCGGCGGCATGCTCCTGGGCGCGTCCTGGCTGGACCCGGTGATGGGCCTGGTCGGCGCCGCGCTGGTGTCGGCCTGGGCCCGCGGCCTGCTCCGCGATTCGGGGCGGATCCTGCTCGATGCGCAGATGGACGCCCCGGTAGTGGCCGAGATCCGCGAGGCCGTCGAAGGGGGCGAGGTGCCCGCCCGCATCAGCGACCTGCACGTGTGGCAGGTCGGCCGCGGCAAGTACGCCTGCATCGTCGAGCTGGTCGCCGGCCCCGGAGTCGACGCCGACCATTTCCGCCGCGCGATCTCGGTCCACGAGGAGGTGGTCCACGTCACCGTGGAGGTCCACGCCGCCACCGGCCGCGAGGCGCGGCCGGCGGTCGCCTGAAGGCGGCCGGCGCGACGCCTCAGGGCCGCCAGTTGGCGTTGCGTTCCCAGAACTCGGCGCTGCGCCGGTACGCCTCGCGGTCGATCGGCACGCCCGAGCCGCCCTCCTCCACTCCCAGCGCGTTGCGCATCATCGTGATCGGCGCCATCGGGATTTCGTCCGGCTCGGCGGTGTACAGGCAGCCCACCACGCCCCAGTCGGCGTCGATGGGCGCGCCTTCCTTCGCGAGCTGTTCGCGGCTGTAGAGGATCACGACGAAATAGCCGGCGACCGGCGGCTCCACGCCCTCGAACCAGCGCACCAGCACCGGCAGCTCGTCGCGCGTGCGCGCCTCGTAGGCCGAGCGCAGCAGGTGCCGGTTGCGGTCGGTGACGGGCACGGTCAGGCAGCGCGTGGAGGTCCAGTTGCGGTGCACGTGCAGCTTGCAGAACGGCGCGTAGCCGTCGAGCACCCGCAGCGGCGGCGCGTCGTTGAGGCGGCGCTCGAACGCTTCGGGCGTGCAGTCCTGGATGGTGTTCGACCGCCGCTCCCCCGGGAACAGGCGCGCGCGGGCGAAGGCGGTCAGGACGATCGACATCGGAGGTTCCCGGAACGGGACGGACCGCGAGTCTAGCCAACCGGCCCCGGACGGCCTGCCGCGCCACCGCCCGTGGCCGGTCCGGGATGCAGCCGCCGTTCCCGCGGTCATGTGGCAACAACGAATAACATTCATCGCGATAAAGAGATATTATTCGTCCCCCTCCTGTCCGAACCGGCCGCGATGATCCCGCTCTCCTTCGAGTTCTACCCGCCCAAGACCGACGAACAGCGCGCGCAGCTCGACCGCACCGCGGGGAAGCTCAAGGCCCGCTCGCCGGAGTACGTGTCCTGCACGTTCGGCGCGGGCGGCTCGACGCTGGACTACACGCCCGAGACGATCGACCGCCTGCACGTCCACCACGGGCTGGACGCCGCGCCGCACGTGTCCTGCGTCGGCGGCACGCGCGCCGAGCTGGCGGCGCTGCTGCAGCGCTACCGGTCCCTGGGCTGCCGGCGCGTCGTCGCGCTGCGCGGCGACCTGCCCTCCGGCATGGGCCATCCCGGCGAGTTCCGCTACGCGACCGACCTGGTCGCCTTCATCCGCGGCGAGCACGGCGACCACTTCCACATCGAGGTCGGCTGCTATCCGGAAACCCATCCGCAGGCCGAGCACGCGCTCGCCGACCTGGCCCACTTCAAGGCCAAGGTCGACGCCGGCGCGGACGGCGCGATCACCCAGTACTTCTACAACGCCGACGCCTACTTCCGCTTCGTCGAGGACGTGCGCAGGCTCGGCGTTTCGATCCCGATCGTGCCCGGGATCATGCCGATCTCCAATTTCAGCCAGCTGCGCCGCTTCTCCGAGGCCTGCGGCGCCGAGATCCCGCGCTGGATCGGCAAGCGCATGCAGGCGCACGGCGACGACGCCGAGGCGGTCCGCGAGCTCGGCGCCGACATCGTCGCCGGCCTGTGCCGGCGCCTGATCGAGGGCGGCGCGCCGTCGCTGCACTTCTACACGCTCAACCTCGCAAGGCCGACCGAGGCCGTGCTCGCGCGGCTGGCCTGACCTCGCACAAGGCATCGGCGGCCGGCGCGTTGCCCCCCGTGCCGCCAGGCCCTAGTCTTCGCGGATGCTGTCCGCGCGGCTCGCATCGCTGGTCCTCATCGCGGCCGTGGCCTGCCTGGCCTGGCCGCGGCAGGGCGACGCGCAGATCCGGCGCTGCACGAAGCCCGACGGCGAGGTCGTCTTCACCGACCGCGGCTGCAACGACGTCGGCGCGGCGGATCGCCCGGCGCCGCCGGTCGCCTCGCCCGTCTACGGCGGCAAGGCCTGGGCGCGCGGCTGCTCGCGCAGCCTGCGCGACCTGATGTTCGAAGTGACCACCGCGATCGACAGCCGCGACACCAACCGCCTGGCCGGCGTCTACGACTGGGCGGGCATGTCGAACCGCAACGGCTACGCCGTGCTCGGCCGCCTCGACGCGATCGCCAACCGCCCGCTGCTGGATGTGACGCCGGTGGTGCCGGATCCGCAGCTGAGCCTGGATGCGTCGGGCGACGTGACCGTGAGCGGCGTCGACGCCCAGGCCTATCCGGGCGCGACGGTGGTCAGGCGCCCGCCGGTGGGCCTGCGCGTCGAGCAGACCCTCGCCAACGGCTCGACGCCGGCGCGCACGGTGTTCGGGCTGCGCCGCTACATGGGCTGCTGGTGGATCCGCCTGTAGCGCCGCGCCTCGCGCCGAAGCGCCGTCGCCGCGGGTGCGGGCCGGCCGGATCAGGCAAAATGTCGTTTTCCCGCCGAGGGTCGACGACATGCAATACCCCGAATGGATCTGGCACAACGGTGCCATCAAGCCATGGGCCGAGGCGACCACGCACGTCATGTCGCACGCGCTGCACTACGGCTCGTCGGTGTTCGAGGGGATCCGCAGCTACGACACGCCCGACGGCCCGGCGATCTTCCGCCTGAGCGACCACAACCGCCGCTTGTTCGCCTCGGCGCGGATCTACGAGATGGACATCCCGTACACGCTCGAGCAGGTCAACGCCGCCTGCCGCGAGGTGCTGGCGAAGAACGGCCTGTCCAAGGCCTACCTGCGCCCGGTGGCATGGCGCGGGCTGGGCGGCTTCGGCCTGTCGGCGCAGACGCCGGTCGACGTCGCGGTGGCCGCCTGGCAGATGGGCCCGTACCTGGGCGAAGGCGTGCTCGAGCAGGGCATCGACGCCTGCGTGTCCAGCTGGCAGCGCTTCGCGCCCAACACCATCCCGGCCGGCGCCAAGGCCGGCGGCAACTACCTGTCCGGTCAGCTGATCGCGCGCGAGGCGCGGCGGCTGGGCTTCGGCGAGGGCATCGCGCTGGCTTCCACCGGCCTGCTCAGCGAGGGCGCGGGCGAGAACGTCTTCCTGGTCTTCGACGGCGCGCTGCACACCACGCCGGTCAGCGCGGCGCTGCTCAACGGCATCACCCGCAACAGCCTGATCGCGCTGGCGCGCGACGCCGGCATCGAGGTGGTCGAGCGCGACATGCCGCGCGAATATCTCTACCTGTGCGACGAGCTGTTCATGTGCGGCACCGCGGCGGAAGTCACCCCGATCCGCTCGGTCGACGGCCGCCAGGTCGGCGCCGGCAAGGCCGGCCCGGTGACGCGGCGGATGCAGGCGCTGTTCTTCGGCCTGTTCGACGGCACGACGCCGGACAGGCACGGCTGGCTGGAGCGCGCCTGACTCCACCGTGCGAGCGGCTCCGGCCGCGAGTTCCCCCGGGTTTCTTGTCGGAGCGACGGAAGTCGCGACCGGAGGACGACCGGGGTAACCGGTCGCGACTTCCGTCGCTCCCACAAAGGCTACAGGTTCGCGATCGAAGCTGCCCCCAGAGCGCATCAGGCCCGCACATGGACCCGCGGGAATCAAGGCGATGCCTCAACTCCCGCCGTCCCCGCTGAACGTCAGCGTCGCCACCACCCCCTTCTCCTCGCCCGGCACGACGCGGACCTCCCAGCCGTACAGCGCGCACAGCCGGCGCACGATCGACAGGCCGATGCCGCCGCCCTGCGAATGCTCGGCGTGGGTGCCGCGGTAGCCGCGCTCGAACAGCCGCGCCGCGTCCTCGGCGCTGAGCCCGGGCCCGGAGTCGACCACCTCGACCGCTCCCTCGCGGATGCGCACGATCACCTCGCCCTGGGCGGTGTACTTGACCGCGTTGCCGATGAGGTTGCCGAGCGCGACGTTGACCGCCGACTCGGGCGCGTCGACCACCAGTTCGCGCTCGCCGCCCTCCATGCGCAGTTCCAGCGGCTTGGCGCCGACCTGGGTGCGGTGCGCGTCGAGCAGCTGCTCGGCGAGCCGCGGCACGTTGGTGGCGCCGTGCCCGCGCTCGTTGCGCGAGAGCAGCAGCAGCGCGCTGATCAGGTCCGTGCACTGCTGCTCGGCGCGCTGGATGCGCTGCAGCCGTGCCTGCGTCTTCTCGTCCAGCCCGGGCTTCGACAGCAGCAGCTCCACCGCGCCCTTGACCACCGCCAGTGGGGTGCGCAGCTCGTGGCTGACGTCGGCGTTGAACTCGCGGTCGCGCTGCACCACCTCGGTTAGGCGTGCGGCATAGTCGTCCAGCGCCGCGGCGAGCTGGCCGACCTCGTCGTCGGGGAAATGCGCAGCCAGATGGCTCGATCCGGCGTTACTGTCCGAACTCTGCAACCTGCGTGCAAGTTCGGATACCGGGCTCATCACCCGCGAAGCCGCCCACCAGCCGATCAGCAGCGCAAGGCCGGAGAACAGCACCACTGCGCCGACGACCCACTGCTTCAGCTTTTCCGCCGCTTCCGCGGCACCAGTGACGTCGTAGCGCACCAGGCTGGTGAACTCGCCCTCCCCGGGCCGCGTGCCGCGCTTCACCGCCACCTTGTAGACGTGCCAAGACCCGTCCGGTGCCTGCTGTCTGATGTCATGCATGCCCTCGGGTAGGTCGCGGTACAGCGGATCGATCTTGTACGCGTTCCTCGGGCTCCAGGTCCGCGCGTCGAAGATCAGGAAGTAAGGTGCCTCGTTCGCATTGCGCTCGACTTGGGCGACCAGGTTGGACACTTCCCGCTGCAGGGTCGTCTCGACCAGCTCTCCCTCCAGGCGACTGCGCAGGTACAGCGTCGCGAACGCGAACAGCGCCGTCAGCCCGAACCCGAGCAGGACGAACGACAGGATGATGCGGCTGCGCAGCCGCCG
>JAYRKR010000007.1:0-54471 GCA_041905645.1 Luteimonas sp. | reverse complement strand
CCCCCACCCCCCCCCGCGCCCCCCCCCCCACCCCGCGTCCCCCCCCCGTGTCCTTCCGGGGCCGCCCCCCCCCCCGCCGGTACCGGCGCTTGCGCGCGAAGGCGCGCTCAGGAGGCGGCATCGGGCGCGGCGATGCGGTATCCGATGCCATGGCGGGTCTGGATCAGCAGCGTGGGGAACGGCTTGTCGACCACCGCGCGCAGGCCGTGGATGTGCACGCGCAGCGAGTCCGAATCCGGCAGCTCCTCGCCCCACACCCGGGTCTCCAGCTCCTGCCGGGTGACCACCGCCGGCGACGCTTCCATCAGCGCCTGCAGGATCTTCAGCGCGGTCGGGTTGAGCTGCAGCAGCCTGCCGTCGCGGCGCACCTCGAGGGTGTCGAGGTTGTACTCGAGGTCGGCCACCTCCAGCACCCGGGTCTGCACGCCGCGGCCGCGCCGCGCCAGCGCGTTGAGGCGGACCTCCACCTCCTGCAGCGCGAACGGCTTGATCAGGTAGTCGTCGGCGCCCGAGTCGAAGCCGGCCAGCTTGTTGTCCAGCGAATCGCGCGCGGTGAGCATCAGCACCGGCGTCTGCTTGCGCGCCTCGTTGCGCAGCTTGCGGCAGACCTCCAGGCCGTCCATGCCGGGCAGGTTGAGGTCGAGCACGATCGCGTCGAAGTCGTGCACCACCGCCAGGTGCAGGCCGGTCACGCCGTCCGCGGCGAAGTCCACGGTGTGGCCGCGGTCCTCGAGGTAGTCGCCGAGGTTGGCGGCGATGTCCTGGTTGTCTTCGATGACGAGGATGCGCATCGGTAGGTGTGTCCTCTGGGGTCCCTGTCGGACCGGAACGACGGCGCGCAGTTCCACCCGCCGCGATCCCGGGGATTCTGGCACACGCGCACCGCGGCATGGCGTGGCCGTCGGACCTGCATAAAAAAGCCCAAGCGAGGTTGGTCGCTTGGGCCGAAAAGGTACTGCCCCGATAACCGTAATCTGCCGACTGACCTGATCGAGTTGCCTGGAGAGAGCGCGGATTCCGGTCCCGCAGACCTTACGACCGGGGCAGTTAGCCCCCCGTTAAACAAGAAGTTAGTTTCCCGTTAAGCCCGCTTGCGGCGCGGTTTCGCGGCCGTCGCCGCCCCCGCCGTGCGGGCCGCTGCGGCCACGT
The DNA here is from genome assembly GCA_041905645.1 of Luteimonas sp. Classification (GTDB taxonomy): domain Bacteria; phylum Pseudomonadota; class Gammaproteobacteria; order Xanthomonadales; family Xanthomonadaceae; genus Luteimonas. Next base: position 53,322 of record JAYRKR010000007.1, on the reverse strand, counting down.
ATTCGATGACCCGGCCGGCGATGTCCACCCCGGTGGCCTGCTCGATGCCCTCCAGCCCCGGCGAGGAATTGACCTCCAGCACCAGTGGCCCGCGCCGGGAACGGATCAGGTCGACGCCGGCCACGCCCAGCCCCAGCACCTGCGCCGCCCGCACCGCCATCGCCTGCTCGGCGGCGGTCGCGCGCGCCGCGCTGCCGCTGCCGCCGCGATGCAGGTTGGAGCGGAAGTCGCCCTGCGGCGCCTGCCGGCGCATCGCCGCGACCACCCGGTCGCCGACCACGAAGCAGCGCAGGTCCGCGCCCTTGGCCTCCTCGATGAACTCCTGCACCAGGAAGTGCGCGTACAGCCCGCGCAGGGTCTCGATCACGCTGCGCGAGGCCGAGGGCTTCTCGGTCAGCATCACCCCGCTGCCCTGGGTGCCCTCGTTGAGCTTGATCACGTGCGGCGGCGGGCCGAGCATCGACAGCAGGTCGCCGGTGTCGTCCGGGTTGTCGCCGAACACCGTCACCGGCAGCCCGATCCCCTGCGCGGCGAGCAGCTGGTGGCAGCGCAGCTTGTCGCGCGCGCGCGCGATCGCCACCGACGGGTTGGGCGTGGAGCAGCCCATCAGCTCGAACTGGTGCAGCACCGCGTTGCCGTAGCGGGTGATCGAGGCGCCGATGCGCGGGATCACCGCGTGGTAGCCGGCGATCGGCCGGCCCTTGTAGTGCATGTCGAAGCCGTCGGCGCTGATGCGCATGTAGCAGCGCAGCGGGTCGAGCACGCGCACACTGTGGCGGCGCTCGCGCGCGGCCTCGACCAGGCGCCGGGTCGAGTAGAGCTTGCTGTTGCGCGAAAGGATGGCGAGCTTCATGTCGTGGCGCCGGGGAGGCGGCGCGGTGGCCGGCCGTGGACGGAGGAGCGTGCGGGATCGACCGTGAACGCGCCCGCGATGGCGGTGCGGCCGAGCAGCATCGGGAACAGCATGTCGCGGCGATCTGTCAGGTTGATTTCGATCTCGCGCTCCATCCCGGCCAGGCGCAGCCGGGTGGCGAGGAAGACGCGGCGCGTGCGGCGCCCGCCGGAATCGGCCACCTCGCGCTCGTCGAGCACCGGCGCGCGGGCCTCGATCGATCCGCCGTGCGCGCGCCGCGGCGTGATCCGGAAGCCCACCCACGGCGCGCCGCCCTCGGTGTAGCGCCACTGCGCGTCCACGTGCAGCGCCGAGCTGCGCGCGCCGGTGTCGACCTTGGCGCGCAGCCGCGGGATGCCCAGCGCCGGCAGCGCCACCCATTCCCGCCAGCCGAGGACGATGGGATCAATCATGGGAAAGGGCCGGGATCGCGGGGGTTGGAGGGGACCGTGGAATCGGCGGGATGCCGCTATCGGGACCGCCGGCGCCGCGGGGCACCGCCACGACCAAAAACGGCGGCCCGCCTGCAAGGCGCGCCGCCGTCGGAAGCTGGAGCGGGTGATGGGAATCGACTCCGGCACCCGCTTTACCTTACCAATCAAAGACTTAAGGTTCGATTGGGTCCAAAAATCGATACCTGAAACGATATCCGGCACGTTAGCGCATCGGCCATCGGGGCAGCAAGTAGAACCGAGGAGCCGCTGACCAGATGACCGCAGCGGCAGCCGTCCCGCAGGCTGCATGGAGCACGGCTGCGCCTCGCTGCCGATTGCATATGCCTCTGATGAGGTCCGGCCTCGATAACTGCTTTTGAGATCCGCTTCATCGAACAGGACTTGCCAAAAACGCAAGTTCAGTTTGCATGGCGTCTCCCCTGACTGCGCGAGGAGCGCGAAATGCAAAAGCAAGCACTGAAGGTCACCGTGGCCGGCCACCTGCTGAGCGGCATCTGCCGTGAGGACAGCACGAAGTCCGCCCTGGAACGGGAAGGCGAACTCCGGAACTCACTGGAGATCGCCGAAGCCCTGATCCGCCTGGCCGAGGGAGAGAACGGCCCTACGCTGGAGCACACGCCGCCGCTTCTCGCCCCCGCCAAGCCCGTCCAGGAGCGGACTATTGAGCGCGAGCCCCTACAGTCCCTGCTGGACGCCCGCCGCACCAATCAGCCTGGCAGAACACCACGCGGGCCCACCCTGCATTGAGTCGCGGTCTACAGGGGGACCAAAGCTCATCGAATGCCCCGCAAGGGGCATTCGCTCTTTCTGGGGTCTACATGCGGGGGCCGCGTAAGGACGGACCGTGAGCCGCTGGGTGGCCGGAATGGTCGGCCGTTGGCGGAGCTGGGTTCTTATCCGCGGCGACCGGGTAGCGCGTCAGCATCCTTTCGCTCAGGCGCTCCAGTTCCACACCGGTCTCAAGCGCCCGGCGCACGTAGTCGACCTGGGCCTCGGGTTCCGTCGCAGCCCTGGCAGTCGCGTGGCCCTGCTTGCGCTGTGCTACGGCCTGCAGCCGCCTCGCCCTGCGGATCTGCCATTCGCGCTTGGTCCACAGCCCCGGCCGCGGGTGCTCGTGGTCGAAGCGGGCAAGCTCCGTCTCGGCCTGGCTCACCAAGTGAGCGGCCCGGTCCTCGGCCTCCAGGCGGCGCGTGAACCGCAGCGCATCCTTCTTCAGGCGCTTCAGGCACCGGACGAAGGCGCGCACGTCGGCCCGGAAGGTCGGCATGTGCGCAAAGCTTGCGGCCCGCTCGGCATGGTGGGCGAGGAGGTTCCGCGTGGCCTTGAAGGCCAAGTCGACCGTGGCGACGAAGTCCTCGGCCCACAGGCGCGCTGCCTCTAACAAGCTGGCACGGGCCTCCTCCTGCTTAGCGTCCCGACGCTCCTCGGGTGTCCGGCGATCGCCGATGCTTCCCAGGCCTTGGGTCGCCCCGATAACGCCCGAGCCACCGCCCAGGATTAGCCCCTGCCCGGCCTCGCGGTCCCGGTCCCGCAGCGCTTGGTCGTGGCTGTGCCCCTCAGACGGCAGGTGGCCGCCCTCGACCAGTTGCTGGCGCAGCGCCGCGTAGCGCTGGGCGTTGCGTCGGCGGATGGCAACATTGGCATCGGCAATCTCGCAGTCGGCGCCGCGCCGCTGCAGGGCGGTGGCACGCTTGCCCATGGGCCGGGTGGGCTCGCGGGCTGCAAGCTCGGCCGCCTTCTCCAGGTCGCCCTTGTCCAGTGCCGTGGCGAGCTGCTCGCCCAGGGACCGATGGTCGACCCGGTCACCGAAGCCGGCGTTGGCCAGATGCTGGTTGGTGCGTGCGGCGACCATCTCGCGGATCCACTCGACCTCGGCCTTGCCGGAGGCGCCGCCGTCGAGTTCGCGGGTCTTGTCCTGCAGGCCGTCGTCCCTGATCCGGCGGGTCGTGGCCAAGGCATGCAGGTGCCAGTTCAGGCCGTCCTTCACCGGCGGTTCGTGGATGCTGGCCTGGATCGCGAAGCCATACCGATTGGTCAGATCTCGGCAGATGTCCCATGCCAGCTCGCACCGCTGCTCATCGGTCAGCTCGGCCGGCAGCGCGATCTCGAATTCGCGCGCCAGCTGACTGTCCTTGCGCTTTTCCTTGAAGTGGACTTGCTGCCACAACGTCTGTGGATCCATCGCCCATGTCGGTGCATGATCGGGCGCGAAGCAGCGGGTTCTGAGCACCCCCTTTCGCCTGCGATAGTCATGATGGTCGCCCGTGGTTTCATCGATCAGCTTGAGACCTGCGCGATACGCGGCCGCGGCAAGCGCTGAGTGACCCTTGCTGCGGCTGAACATCTTGATCCTGGTGTGATAGATCGCCATTTCCTTGCTCCAGAAAAAGCCCCTGCGCCCTTGTTATGCAGCGTAATTTCGCTTTGGCAAGCGATGACCCCAGGGGGTCGAGCATTGGGGGCGAGCGCGTAGCGCTCGGGGTTCCAGGGGCGGAGCCCTTGGCGCACGCGTTGCCAACGGCAATGCATAAGTGCGCTCTTCGCTTGGCCCTATGCATTGCTAGGGATGGCTGCTTTTTGCTCTTGACGGGCCTTGGACTTTTGCTTCGATGGAGGCGACTCGACAATGGAGCGCACCATGGAAAACACGCAGCACCTACACGATCAGATTGCCCGCGCAACGGTAAGGCTGGCGCAGTTGCAGGCGCGCGAAATGGTGTCACGGCAACGGAGAGAATCACGGGCACGCGAGGCCACGCGCAAACGCGAAGCGCAGCGGCGTGCGCACCTTGGCCAGATCGTCATTTCGGCCGGTGGTGAAGGTCTTGCCGACGGCGAAATTGTCGCGGCGCTCTTGAACTATCGGGCCGGGCATTCGACGCCTGAGCGACGCCAGCAGGCCAAGTTGCAGGGCGATGCTCACTTGGCAGCGCTGCCTAGCGACAGCGCAGTCCGGCGTCACTAGGAGCGAAGGGCTACTCTAGGCCCGTTTGAACTTCAGCAGGTCCTCACTCGGGCCCGGATAGGTGCCACCCAGGCGTTCCCATTCGGTTTTCTGATCCAAGCATGCGGTCAGGCAGCCGATATCGAAGGCCACCAAGTAGTTGTGCCGCTGCACGTCAGTGGTGGCTTCGTAATAGTGCCGATGCAGGCCCGGCAGGCTCGTGTCGATGCCGGCGGCCTCCGCCTTGGCCGCGTAACTTTGCGGCGCCTGATCCCACGCGCGCAACCGCGCGAACCACTCGTCGCGTTCCTGGCCATTGCGTTTGCTGGTCTTCTTCCAGACATCCGAATGGCGCTGGAACAGCACATGCCACCTGGGGCGGGAGACCTCGTTCACGTCGATCTCAATGCGTTGGCAAAAAGTCCCGTTCTTCCAGTCGTGGTTGGACTTCCAGCGCAACATGTCACCCCGTTCAAGATAGCGCTCGGCACCTGACGCGTCGCGGATCCAGACCACATCGCTGTGCGGATCCAGCGCGATGTTGTCGTGGCGAAAATCCGGCTCAAAACCATCGCGGAAGGTCACGGGCTTGTCCGTGTTGAGCTGGCGCTGCCGGGAGAATGCGTGGGGCACCAGCCACAGGGCCAACAGGAAGAAGACGACCAGGGCGCCAGTGCTGACGACGGCAAAGAAACCGTCGCCAAAGCTCACCAGCAAGGCAAGGACGAGCAGCGCTGTCAGGATCCAGCGCACAAGCTTCAGAAATGCCATACCGCCTCCCATGCGCGGGCCGGCCCAGCCGGCCCCGCGCTCTCGGATGGATTGATTTGCAGGTTGGCGCGTGCCGCCAGGTCAGCGGGTGGCCACGACCTTCCACTGGCCGCCGACCTCGTCGAAGACGAAGGTCCTGCTAAGGGGTTCCCGCTGCGTGCGGCCGCCCGCGTCGAGCACAACGGTGGCACTCACCGAACAGGCATAACCGGGGCCCTCCCCAGCCTTCTCGCATCCGCCGACCTCCAGATCCTCGAAGACAGGCTTCACGCCCGCTGCTTGTTCGAAGAACTGGCCGAGCGCCTGCTCCACGTCACTCTTGTCCGGGCCACCGCCCGAGCAGCCGGCCAGCACCAGGACCATAGCGGTAGTCGTCACGATCTTCTTCATGGGTGTTCCCTCACTCGACCAGAGTGCAATGGTTGGGGTCTGTCTCAGCATTTCCGGCCTGGATGTCGGTGGCGGCCACCGCCCCTGTCTTGTCCAGCAGCAGGACTATTTCACTGGGCGTGGCCGAGCTGTCGTCCTCGCGCTCTGCCAGATAGGCCAACGCCACCCGATCGCCATAGTCGAAAGCCTTGCCGAAGCGGATCACGCCATTGACCACCGGCGGCACCTTGATGGGGTTGCCGTCGAGCGTGAGGGTGTCATTCGGCATCGGCCCCCACTGCGTGTCCCGCTGCCCGCTTGTGTAGGAGAGCGTGCCGACGCTGGTCTTGAGCGGGCCGGTCGGTTCGGAGCCGCCATGGGCCGTGCTCCAGATGAACTCGGTGACCTTGGGTGCCCTGCCCGCCCCTGCGGCCAAGTCCTGCTGCACCTGGCAGGACAGGCTGTCGGCCGCCTGCGCGGTGCCGGCCAGCAGGAGCCCTGCGGCCAGCGTCGTCATCGTCTTTTTCATGTCCCCTGTCCTGTTCGTCCTGCGGCCTATTTGCGTTCAACGCAAATGACGGCCTAGACTCTGCCGGGCAAAATCCATGGAGTCAACGTCTTTGTTGCTCCCGGATGCCTGCAGCCCTGCCCACCGCCACTGCCCTCGGCCGCCGCCTGCGTGCGGCCCGCCTGGCCAAGGGGTGGACCCAAGCGCAGCTCGGGGAACGCCTCCTCGGGCTGGATGACCCCAATACGGCGGCGCCCAGGATCAGCCGCTACGAGCGCGGCATGCACAAACCGGACTTGGACACCATCGAACGCTTGGCCAAGCTACTGGATCTGCCGGCGGCTTACTTCATGGCGACCTCGGATGTGATGGCCGAGGCTATTCTGGTGATCTCGCAGCTGAGCCCCGCCAAGCAACGGCAGGCTCTGAAGCTGCTCAAGGATCTCGCTTCAAGAGGACGGGGCCAAGCAGGCTCCGGCGGTCAATAGCTACGACAAAGGATGAGCCATGCCACGCAGCTGTCTGGATACCGTCAAGGCATGCTGGCCTATGTCACTCCCCCCGAGCATTGAAGCCTGGGTTGATCTCAGATGTAAGGCGGGCATACCACCCTGGCTCATCTGGTTCGTAATGATTGACATGCTGCGAAGGCCTGACAGATCGGTTTCGGAACATGAGCGACGTTTATACAAGAAGGCAATGACTGTCCTTGAGCAGCGTCCACAACAGGCAGAGGAGTTGCTCAAGGAGTCCATCACCCCATTGGATATCGAACAATGGCAACAGCTCCTTGAAGCCACGATCAAGCTATGGCCCGATTTTGATGATGCATTTTTGTTTGTGCTTTTTGATGCGTTTCGGGACGGAGCCTTGAAACGAGAGAACTTGAAGGCGTGGCTCGATAATTACCGTGCCAAATCTGCTCCGTCGCTTCCTGGACCACCCTAGCGCTCAGGCTCAGGGTCTGCCATTTGTTTCATCTGCCAGATATGCGGCAACCCAATCCGATAACCCTTGTGCGTGGTTGTGAAATCCAGCAACCCCGCGAGCATGGCGCGGTTTTCTTCAGGAAGCAGGCGTAGCTCATGGATGTCCACCGGGTAGTCCTTCGCATACCCCAGGGTATTGAGGGCGATCCGCGCAAGCAGGCGACGCCCGCGACGAGCCGTTAGCACATGTTCGCAGAACCTACTGGGATGCATGATCGACCTCGCAGCGCTGATCATGTTCGCGTGGCACGAGTTTGGTCAGGCATTCACAAAGCGGTTCTGGCCATGAGGCCCATTCTTCTGGATCCACAGCACACCAAGCCAGGAAAGCGCGGGCCATTACCCTGCTTTCGCAACCAAGCTCTGCCAGCTCTGACAGATCAACCGGATATCGCTCATAGTCGTAGAGCGCGTTCAGCGCAACCCGCGCCAAGATCGCCTGGTCCGGGGGGTGGCACTGATGTCGGATATAGGTAACGAAATCGATTGGCGGCAACATTTGTGCAGGCATGGACGGTAGGCATCGCCAACGTAGCCAGGTCGCCTCTGCTGTCAACCCCGCCACCGACTGCGCTCAAAACGGCTGGCACTCGTGGGCAAGAAGCTTGGTCATCAGACCCAGCCGCGCGCCGCCATGCTGCTGAAACTGGCGGCGCTGACCAAGATGCCATCAAGACGATGGCGACCAAGGGCAAATTGCCTGCTTCAGGTGGCGGCAAACCACCCAATTGCGACCGACAGGCTTACATCGTCATCGACGGCCCGCCCTGGCTCTGATTGATCCGGGCTTGCTGCTCCTGGAACTGCTGCATCTGTAGCGCCTGCTGCTGGTCGTAGTCCTGGCTGCGCTGCAAGGTCTCAGTCAACGCAGGCGCCTGAGCCCCCATCGACACCTCCTGCGAGTAAGAGCCCGCCGTCTTGCCAAATACCAGGGCGCGGTCGTTCTCCACCACGACCTCATCGAGCTGGTCCGGGCGCCTGATGCCGCCAAGCTTGGCCTGGTGCATGATTTCCGCCGTCTTCTCGTCGGGCGTGTCCTTGGGCAGCTGCTGCTGGATGGCCACGAACAGGGCGTAGTCGTAGTGATCCGTCGGGAACCCTTGCGCCTGCGCTTGGCGCGGCGTGGGCTCCTGCTGCTCGTCGCGATCAATGGAACGCCCGCCTCCTCCCAAGCTTGGGCTTGAAAAGGCGCGGCTGGGTTCTGAGACCTCGATGTGCTGCTCCACCGCCTGCGGCCGATCGTCCACGGCCCGGGCAGCAACCTGCTGCACTAGGTCGAGCGGGGCGCCCAGTCGCTGCGCCTCGGCGACCGCTTGTGCCTGGACCGCCCGCTGCTCCTGACTTGGGCGCTCTACCACCTGCTCGGGTTGTTCTGGCGCATTGGGAACGGGTGCATCCAGGGACACACCCTGCCTGCGTAATTCCTGACGCGCCGTCTCGATATCCAAGGCAGTGGTCATGGCAGCCACCCGCACAGCGCCATCGTTGCCTGCCTGCAAATGCATGATGGGGCTGTTGACATCCCGCTTGCCCTGCGCGTTGGGGTCAAGCGCCAGCGACGCGGTGCCCGGGTCAATGCCGTGCTGCTCGCGGGTATTGTTGATGGCCAGCTGCACGGCGGCTAGGGTCTCGGGGTTCGGCGCCACTCCAAAGCCGCGGTAGGTGTTGGCCAGGCTCGCCAGGTCTTCCTGGATCTGGGTAGGGTGCTGCCACTGCGGTAGCTGCGCCATCGTTTGCGTGTGGCTTTGCAACTTGGGCTGCAGGGCCTCGCGCGAGGCCGTCAATTCAGCCGCCAGGTTGCCCTGGGCAACCTCGTCGCCATGGCGCCATTGCCCATCGATGCCGCGCCGATACTGGTTGCCATCGGACGCCTGCAGGCTGTCGGGATTGAGCGCCGCGGACACGGCAGCGGGTTCGGGCCCTTCCCAGCCATTGAGCTGATGGGCGATCTGGTAGCGGGCAGCAATGGGTGCTGGCCCATGGGCGATATTGGCCTCGATGACTTTCGCTGCCTGCTGCTCCAACTCCGCGGCCCGCTCGGGCGAGGCGGTCTGGAAGTCGTGGATGTTGCGGCCGCTGGGGTCGACGTCGGTAATGCGGTCGCGTTGCCACTGCCCCGTGCCCGGATCCCGAGTCCAGTTGGCAGGCCGCAGGCTGCCGCCATCCTGGTCGCTTGCCTCCAGGCTGTAGGGATCGCGCGGCGGGGAAAGCCGGCGCATGCCGATTTCGATCGACGTGTTGGTGGCCTTGTAGTCCAGCTCGCGCCGCGTATCCAGGTCAGCAGAGAAGTTCACTTCCTGGATCTGGCCCGTGCCACTGGAGGACAAGTCGGCCTCCATGGGCCGCACCCATTGGTTGCCGTTGAACTCCCAGTGCCGGCCCTGCGCGTCCACCTGTTTGGTGATTTCGCGTGCATCGACGCCCGCCATGGCCTTGTCGGACATGACATAGCCCACGATGCCACCCGCGATACCACCGGCGATGGCGCCTTGCACACCACGCCTGCCACCGAGTTCGGCACCCAGCTTGCCTACTGTGTAAGCCGCGACCCACGCATTGGCGTTGTTGGCCGCGTAATCGCGCAGCTCGTGCCTGGCGCCCAGCAAGTTGTCCTGGGCCAGCATGGTTTCGAACCGGTGCCCTGTGTGCACGGCATCGGCAACGGCCGCAGCCACGCCTGCCGCGCCCAACGCCCCGCCAATGCGCACGGCAGGTCGCTCCAGCACGGGAGGCTGATAGGGGCGAAACTCCACCTCCGCCGTTCGCTGGATCCGTGCGGCCAGCGTGTCTCCTTCGGTCAAGGCCGGATCGGACACCAGTCCGAGCGGTGTGCGTTGGACGGGCTTGCCATCGCTGACCATCCGCTGCAGCTCCACCCGCAGCGCTTCGGGCAGCACTGCAGGCGTATGCGCAAGCTCGCCAGGGCGAACGACACGGGAGGTGTCGGGCGTCAGCTCGCGGATTTGGCCTTCGGGCGTGGCGCGGTCAACCTTCCCGGCCACGCGATACAGCGGGCTGCCCAGCTCCGAGCGGTGGATGACATTCATCCGTGGATCGGTGGGCTCGTGCAGCCGCTGCAACACCGGCTCACCCAGGATGCGGTTGTGGTAGTCGGTCATCAGGTTGAAGCTGCGCACGGAAAGCCCGTTGCGCAGGTAGCCGCCACCGACATCCGAATGAGCACCGGCCACCCTCATGTTGAGGAAACGGCCGTCCTCCGACAGACCCTCGGGAATGATTTGGTCGGACTTAAACAGTCCTCGCCTTTCGTGGATCGAGGTGATCTGGAAACCCGAGACAACGGAAGGCGGCAGCCGGCGGTCCAGTAGTTCCATGTAGCCCGTGGGCACCGGGTCATACAGCCCCACGGACATGGGCATCCTGCCTGGGGGCTGGTAATACTTGTCATAGACCGGCAAGCCGGTTTCGCTAACCCCGACCACCTTGGCCATCCTGTCTGGAACGCCGCGCTCGTCGATGATCCGGGCCAGCAACGGCACCTGGCTTGCCCCGCGGCTAAATCCCTCCAGATGGATGGCGATCTTCGCCTCGGGATCCTGGAGATGTATTTGCTGGGCATTTCTGACGAGCTTCAAATACATCGCCTCGGCACGCTCCAGGCTTGTTTGACCTGTGGCGGCGTCGATCCGGTTGGAGACGTAGTCGTCTTGTGTGCCTGGGCCCGCAAGATATTCAGCGCGGACTCTGGCACCAATGTCAGTTTTCTTCAGGTCGTATAGTTGTTCACGGAACTTGGCCACGTTGGTGGCGTGCACCGGGTCTTTGTCGACATCATTGCCGGTGCCATCCAACAACCCAATCAGCAAGTGGGAATGCGGGTCCTTGGGATCGAACATTGCCGGCGCTTTCCAGCGGGCCATGTCCTGCGAAGCCTGCTCGAAGGTCTGCAAGTGATCGGATGTGGCCGAATACGTCGCAACGTCATCGGCAGGCAGGCCATCCTGGCCCAGCATGATCGAAGTCTTCATGGCCATCGTTTCGCTCCCTAAAACGTCTTGGTCCAGGCCACCGCCATTTTTTGAAGGAGCCCATGGCGATCAGAACCATCAGGCGCCTTTTCAAGGTGCTTCGTGCGCACCTCGGATTTCATGTAGATATTGATGGCCCGGTCATTGACTTCCAGCAGGATTTCGACGTCATGACCCTTGCCGAAGAAGCCGCCTTCCGCCCACCATTGCTCCAGATCTCCTGGTTCGGCGTCGTGGAGGATCAGCCGATCGGGAAACACGTCGTCCAAGTCAATCTCCACTTCCCGCTGCACGCCATCCAGGGCGGTCCACCGGATCTCAACAGGCGTCGGAAAGCTGTCGGACGGGCCGCTGTCATGCGTGAAGTCTGCGTGCCACACGTCTTTCCAATCTGACCTGTGGGGCTGACCTGAAGGACCATCCAGTTCCTTTGTCGAGGTATGGAGGGCATTGCAGAAGCGAATCCTGCAGGCAAGTGTGTTGTAGCAGATCGCGCCGAACGAGTAGCTGTTGAACCGCAACGGCCAGGCTTTGCCCAGGGCAGTTGCGGCCTGCGTCTGTGCACTAGACATGGCTCACCTCTTTTTTCGGCTGGCTCTGCTGGCCAATCTGCAACTGCGGCACTTCCGCCTTGGGAAGCAACCGCTGCGTGAAATGCTTGTCCTCAAAATACTTGATCTTCTTGCACAGCACCGGCTGCGGAATGCCCTCGTAGAGAAACACTTCCTTGTCGAACCCCATAGCCTTGAGTTCCTGGGGAAGCATCAGGGCCCGTCGCTCCTCGTTCTCGCTCAAGGTGTAATTGCCGTGCTGGCCCCAGGAACGGCTGCGGTTCTTCTTGCGCACCGTGGTGTAGCCCAGCATTTCCGAGTAGTCGTTGGCGTCCTGCTGCTCGCGTGGAGCGTAGATGATCTGCAGGGCGTGGTTGGTGATGATGGTGCGCGAGATATCCCGCCCATAAACGGCATCGAGCTGGGCCATGGATTGGATGATGGGCAGCAGGCGGATGTTGTAGCCGGCCATGTAGGCGATCGCAGTGGAGATGATGTCCACCTTACCAATGCTGGTGAACTCGTCCATCAGCAGCAGGCACTGGTGCCTGAGGTCGGAATTGGCCTGGGGCAGCTCCTTGGTGTTGAGGTTGATGAGCTGGCTAAAGAACAGGTTCACGATCAGCCGGCTTTCGGCCAGCTTGTTGGGCTGGATGCCGATATAGATGGTCATGCGCTTGCGACGCACATCGGTCAGCAGGAAATCGTTGCCGCTGGTGGCCGCATCCAGGACGGGATTGATCCAGGCGTTCAACGGCTCCTTGAAGGTGCCCATGATCGACGCAAAGGTTTCTTCTGCCTGCGACAGCATGTTGTTGAAAGCGGTCTTGGCATCCTGGGACAGGAAGGGCTTTTCCGAGAGGTCCTTCAGATAGGCCTTGAGATTGGAACCATCGCCCGATGACAGGCGGTAAATCTCGCCGAGCGTCGGGAAGCGCCACTTACGATTGGGGTGCTTGAGCTGGATCTGGTGGTCCAGGCTTTCGAACAGGAACAGCGAAAAGGCCATGAACGCGTTGCGCGCCTGGCTGACCCAGAACTTCTGATTGTCGGCGCCGTCTGGATAGAGCATGGCGGCAATGCTCATCAGGTCGGAAATTCGGAAGGATGGATCTGGGGAGATATAGCTGAGCGGGTTCCAGCGGTGTGTGCGCCGGTCTTCGGCGAACGGATTGAACAGGTAGATCTCCTGGCCCTGCGACTTGCGCCAGCCACTGGTCAGGTCGAAATTCTCCTGCTTGATGTCCAGGACGACACACGACTCCTGGTAGTCCAGCAAGTTGGGGATCACGATGCCCACGCCCTTGCCGCTTCTGGTGGGCGCAGCAAGGATCACGAACTGCTGGCCAGGCAGCCGCACAATCTTGTTGTCCAGCTTGCCCACCACGATGCCATTGGGCGAGGGCTTGAGCATGTCCTTCTTGGCCAGGTCTCCTGCCGTGGCGAAGCGCGCATCGCCGTGCAGCGCTTTTTGCGACGGGCGCAGCAGCGGCACGAGCAGCAACGCGTAGGCCAGGACCGGCAGGCCGAAGCCGACGGCGCCGCCGAGCTTGATCTTCGTGGCGTAGGGCGCGACCTGGGGCAGGTCCAGCGCCTTGTAATACGACAGGTAGGTGCTCCACTTGAGCGGCACCTGGACCTTGAGCAGCAGCACCGTGAGGTAGCCCGACAGGTAGAGCCCCGCCACGACCGTGAGCAGCAGCAGCGCTGTTGCGACCACGAGCTTGACCTTCATAACGCGCCTTCCATTGCATACGGCCCGTGCCAACTCCGGGGTTAGGCTACCGCAAGGGCCCGCCTCCCTCTATCAGACGTTCGCCTCACCGCGGCTCGGATTTTTCTGATTGCATTTCTTGATGTTCATCACATTCCTCACGGACATCATGCCAGCACCCGCTGGTGAGGACCGTAGCCCTCACCAACTAGTGGAACTGGATCTCAGACCCAGCCCCTGGCCGCCATGCTCGTGAACCCCTGGACGCTGACCACCAGATGGTCCAGAAGGCGGACATCAACCAGCGCCAAGGCGGCCTTCAATCGAGCCGTGCAACTACGATCTGCTGCGGACGGTTCGGTATTGCCTGACGGATGATTGTGAAACGCGACGACCGCGGCGGCATTGAGCAGGATCGCCCTGCGGACGACTTCCCGGGGTGAAACTTCTGCGCCATCGATCGTTCCGAAAAACAGGTCCTCACAGCTCAGGATGTGATGACGGGTGTCGAGGAAGAGGCATCCGAAGACCTCGCGCTCGCAGTGTCCGATCCGGGCTCTCAGGTAGCGGCCTGCCTCGGAGGGCTCGGCGATCTTGCCCTGGCGCTCTAGGCGCTTGAGAAGGATAGCCTCGGCCGCCGCGAGGATCTGCTCGTCGGCGGCGGTCTGGGTGTTGTTGGCTTTGGTGGTTCGCATCTTCGTCTCCCAAGGCGACATGCCTCTTGGGAGCCGCTCAGCGACCCGTCGGCCTGGCTGACACCCGAAAGCGAGCACGCGTAGCGCGCGCAGTGCGGGCCGTAACGAATGTGGAGGAGGGCCTGCCCCTTGTCTGACAGGCAGGGGAGCTAGGATCCCATCTGAGAGGCAAAGCGTTGGGGGACGCAAAGATGTCAGAGCCACAAGAGCCCGCGTCCGCGCCTGGCCCGGCGGTCGGCGAAGATGCCGAGCCACACTGGAAAGCCTGGAAGATGCTCACCACCGAAGCCTACGGACGCTTCCATGCGGCGCTGGAGGCCGATCGCACCGGACATCCCGGACTGACTCCGTATGCACCCGTCGAGCGCGCAGAGAGCACCAGCGGAACCTTTGCATGGTGGTGGGGTGCCGCCGGCGAGATCCGCGAGACGATCAACTCCATCAACGCGTGGGGCGTGCGCCTGCACGAGTGGGCCGCCTGGAACAAGGTCGTCGATGGCTATGGCGACAGGGATGATCGCTGGGAGGTGGTGAACCACTTCGTGGAGCCGGTTGCCTTTTTCTGCATGCTCCAGCCCAGCAGCTTTGCGGACCGGTTGGCGTTGACGGCCGAAACGCTCCTTCATCAAGCCAACCAACGGCTCGTTCCTGATGAGCCGGACTGCCTAGATCAGGATGCCCGGCCCGGCAAACCCGTGCGCAGGTCCGATCGGCGCAAACAGCTCGGCCGGCTGGGCCAGGGCTGGACGAAGTCCGGCGCATTTCAGCAGGCGCTGCTCGCGCTCGACGGAGACGACTACCGCCGGCTGACACGCAACTTCCGCGACCTCGCGGCCCACTCGTTTTCACCGCGCCTCATGCAAGGCCAAATCTCGCGGGCCATTCGCTCTATCGTGCCGAAGCAGGAAATGGTGCAGCAGCCTGACGGCACCTACCTTCACGTCGACCACCCGACCGAAAAGGCTGTCAGCTACGCCATGAGCAGCCTGGAGCCGCTTGCACTTGATGCGGCCCACCAAGCCAACCTGGCGGAATATCAGAAGGCCCGAAGGGCGATAGATTGCTTCGCCAACCTAGTCGACGAGCTCTGCGATCAGATGGATCAGCTGCGCGACGACGGAAAAGCGCCATGAGCGTTGGATTGCGCAATCCAAAGGACCGCCTCCCTCCACAGCCAACCAAGTGATGGTTTGAGACGCTCATTCCACTCTGAATTAGTCGCATAAAGAATCTTAAAAGGACCCTTATGCGTCTTGCGACGCCTCAAAAACACTATACGGCCTTACCTGACTCCATTGGTCGACGCTGCAAGCAAACCATTGAACGTGCAGGGAAACATGCGACTTGCGCAGGACTATTTTTGACAGGAACTGATCACTGTTGGTAACGCCGTCAGGTCAGGCATATGCGTTGAAAAACGATCTGATTTCTGAGACGAAGGTGCGTTGACAGTCTTCGGTGCGGAGCTATCACCGAATGCATCCCCATTTGAAGATGCACCATGACCAGCTCACCTGATCCAACGATCGACGAGAAAATCCAGGCTTTCGTCAACGCTCCGTTCGGCACCTTGCGCGCCAAGACACTGCGCGTTGGTCGGATCTCATTCCGCGACCTCGAAGTCGTCGGTCGCGAAGCCGCCAACAGTCTTTACAACCTGCTTGAGCTTGCCTGCCTGCGCACCCAGCGCAACCGGGTGCGAAAGGACGGCACGCGCTTCATCGATCTGTTGCCGCCCGGCACGCCGGGCCGGCTGCTGTCGGAGGAAGTCACCGACTACCTGGCCGACCAGCGCCGCCGGGGCCTCAAGCCCAACACGATCGACAAGACCGAGCGGACCCTTACGATCCTGAAGATGGTCACGGGCGACATCGAGGTGTCGCGTATCGACTACAAGCACATGTGCCGCATGTGGGAGCTGCTGCGCTGGGCGCCTTCCCAGCTCACGACCGATCCACAGTTGAAACAGCAGTCCATCGATGCGTTGATCCAGCTGGGCATGGATGCGCACAAGCCCATGCCGGAGCAGGGAACGTTCGATCTTCACCACAGAACCCTTTGTGCCTTCTTCAATCGCCTGGTCGAGCATGACGCCATCCGCCGTTCGCCCATGAAGGGGTTCAAGCTGGCCAAGGTCTCAACAACCAGCAAGGAGCGCAAGGCGCTGCGCGTGTTCTCCAATGAGCACCTGGCCAGGATCTTCGCGCCCGAAACCTTCGTGCCCTGGGCCTGCGAACACCCGCACCGGTGGTGGTGTCCGATCCTCACGCTTTACACGGGTGCCCGGATTGGCGAGATCGCCCAGTTGCACCTGGACGATGTCATCCGCGATCCGTCGGGTGGACTGTCCATCCAGATCCATGCAGTCGCCGATCCGGATCTGGCCGGCAAGGCCATCCCGTCACGGATGTCGGTCAAGGGCATGTCGGCCATTCGCACCGTGCCGCTGGCGGACCCGGTCATGGCCGCTGGATTTGACGACTTCCTAGAAGATCTGCGTCGACACGGGCACCGGCGCCTGTTTCCGCACCTGTCGGCCGGGGTCAACCGCAAGACCGGCGAAACCAATGCCCGCTATGCCGCCTCGGTCACGCGCGAGTTCGGCGCCTATCTCAAGACGCTGGACTTTGCGAAGGGCATCGGCTTCCATGCGTTCCGCCACACGCTGGCCAGCGACCTGGACGATCAAGGATTCAATGAGGCTGACGTGGCATTGATCACGGGTCACGCCGTGGACAAGACGGCGCCGACACTGTCAGGCAACTACTACCACCCAGGCACGCGCCAGCCCAAGCATCGCAACCGGCGCAAGAAGCGAGCACTGAAGGCGTATCGGCCAGGGGTGCAGGTGCCGGTCTATAAGTTTGGCCAGTTCGACCGGGTGCTGGGGCCAGGGAATGTGTTCTATCCCTAATCCTCAATACCGAGCGATCGAGTTCAATCGGTCGCTTCAACTGTGATCTGCCTTAGCAAGGCTTCCGATCTCATGCAGATTGGCCTGCAGTTGCACTGCGGCGCCTTGCGCATCGATCTCCCATATCTGAGCCAACGAGACGGCAGCCTGAGCGGCCTCCCATGGCCAGATGGGGCGATAATCGATCTGTGCGA
Organism: Luteimonas sp.; assembly: GCA_041905645.1. GTDB lineage: Bacteria > Pseudomonadota > Gammaproteobacteria > Xanthomonadales > Xanthomonadaceae > Luteimonas. The sequence continues at coordinate 36,337 of JAYRKR010000007.1, read as the reverse complement.
AGGGCCCATCCGACTCGATCAACACGCGTTCCTTCGGCATCCTGGCAGTTAGGGCCCTGCCTTTTTCGGCCCTGAGCATTGCCGGGCCCACACTGAACCAGCAGTCCATTTCCACGGCACGTTCCAGCTCACGCTGGCTTCCGGAGAACCAGTGCAGGATCGGCACGCCTGCGCCGGGATGTCTCGTCAACGCGTCGAGGACGGGTTTGGCGGCCCGGCGGCTGTGTAACGACAAGACGCGCCCTCCCGCCTTCTCGCATAAACCAAGAACGTCTTCGAACACGCCCAGTTGCGTCTGCCAGTGTGACTTCAGTTCCGGACCCCCATCGAGACCTACCTCTCCGACATAGCGCGCTTGCGCGAGCAACGACTCAAACAAGGGAAGCTCGAACTGGCGCTCGTGCGCGATCTGCGGATGCAGGCCAAGTCCAGTGCGTATCCGGGGAGCGTCGCCGGCCAGCGCCGAGGTGCCGGGCCAAGCCGAAGGGGTTGTAGTGACGGAAAGCACATAGAGGCCACGCGCGACGCACTCAGCCACCACCTTTGCCGGATCTTGGTAGAGGTCCAGATGGCAGTGGAAGTCGATCACAGGACCCCGGTCGATCGATGAAGCGCCGCCAATTCGCCTAGGCCACGCTCGATGACCTCCTTCAGCGGAGCGCGATCACCAATATCCGGATAAGCCAGTGAAGATCCCAGCCACGACTCCAGTCCGTCTCTTTCGATCTGCGTGATCGCCATGGCAACCGATCGCACATCGTCAAAATGTGCGTGATCACCGTCGCGCAGGCCCAGGCTCGTGTAGACATATGGGGTCGGGTCATCATGTCCCCAGGCGAGATATGATGCGCGACGGACCTGGCATGGGACGCAGCGGCCGCACTGCGTGTATTTGAACCTGAGATACCGACCGCAGCTGACAGAAGACGCTGCAAGTTCGGCCAACACGGACTGGTTGGCGCACTCGCGCATCATCTCGCCCTTGGTCTTGTGGTGGTATGGATTGGTCAGCGATACCCGCAATCCGGTTGCATCGAAAAGCGCCTGCACGCCGCGCAGGAATCGCGGATGCGCTGTTCGGGTGCTCAAGCTTCCCAGACGAGTTCCGGTAAGGGGTGGATTGAGCGCGATGAAGCCATTCTCACACATAAACAATGGCACACGCGCACCATCGTGATAATCCCGTAGTGACGTCGCGGCGAGCACTCCGAACGCGATGAAGATGAAAGATCGGGCGCGCTGGGAAGACTCTTTTGCCCAAGGCGGATTGGCGTTGTGGTTTAGCGCAAGATGCGTGACACCCAGACGCTCTGCAAACCGATGCTGGTTCTCGCTGTCACCCCGCACGGTATTGCTCACTGCAATCGGGCGACGGCCAGCTGCGACGAGATCGATGGCACCAATCAGGCTATCCATGCCGCCGGATAGCAGGCATACGGCGTCTTCGGCCGGCTGACAGAGCTCGTCGGGAGGTGCAGGGCGATGACCTCCAAGAACAAACCGGATCGTCCAGATGTCAGTTGAAAGAAACCGGAGCGCCTCTTGGATCTGTGTCGCTTGTGCATTCCACAGATCTGGATCACCGACCGCCACCGTGAGATCGATCTGCCGCGTCCAACCGTCGGCGCTTTCGCCTCGATAGACGCTCAGGTCAGCTCCGACCACCGCCAAGGCAAGCGAAAGGAAATCCCAAGCCTCAGGCGAAGGCGCGTATCGCAGACGGCGAATGTCTCGCTCGGCTGCCTCTCCTGCACTCGCCACCGACCTCGATCCATCCGCACCCCGGTCCGGCTGACCGTAGAGGATCAAATGCAAATCCATGCCTGCTGGTGATGGCACTGCCCTTGGAGCACAGAAGATCTTCATTCCGTATACCCCTCGAATACCTCAAACGCATCACGCAGCGCATCACGAACCACCTCTGAGATATTCGTATCGGTCAAGGCGCGCCCGGCATCGCGCAGTTTCCGAAACGATGTAGAAACCGTCTGCTTCACATAGTCCCTGGCCTCCTTCAGACGCGCCAGACCTTCGGCCGGAGTGGGAGCACGCTCCACGATCTGTTGTCCGACATCCAGCTCGAACCGACGAAATACGTCATAACCAGTAAAGCGTTCGACTGCGAACGCCCTTTGCTCCAGTGAAAGTTCGAACAGATCGGCGTCCTGATACCGGGTAAGCAGGTCCGAGAGAGCGTCTCGGATCGCAGCACGGGAGGCCTCTGCATCCTGGGTGCCGTCCACCGGTCGCACCGCATCGACGACGCGATCCATAATCTCTTCTGCTGACCGGCCCTCAAGCAAGGACCGCTCAAGCGTTGGCCCGGCCTGAGCCACTCCTCCGCCAGCCAGGCCACCGAGAGCCCGGCCAAGCGCACCCGCAGTGCTGCTTGTGCCAGACATCCGCCGCGATGCTGTTGGCGCTCCGCCGTATCCCTTACGAACGTATTGCTTCACTGCCCGCCGCAACGACCGCCCGTCGCCACTCCGGGCGAAGTCGCCAAGGTTGCGGCGCACACCAGTCCATCGCTGCGGAGGGGCAGACGGGATGGGAGGGGCTTGGTCGGGGGAAGCATCAGGCGGAGCAGCGGGATCGCCGTTGCCGGCTGGAGGCGACGCGTCCGCCCACGGCGGCACCATCGGTCCGTTTCCACTCGGTCCTTTGCTGCTCTGCGAGGTTCCCATGCTACTTATCCTTCCTTGATGCAATCGCGGCCTTCACAGGCTTGCTGGTCTCTGCACTCTCCCAGGCCGTGAACACTTCCCGCGCCCACGCATGGTGAGCGATCTTGGGAACTATGTTCGCCTTGATCTGGGCGGAAGGGCGCTCACGCAAGAACGCAGCCAGCCGTGCCGCGGACGCGGGATCAGCTTCTGCCAATGCCAAGGCAGCCTCCAAGATATCCGGCACACCCCATTCCTGCTCCTGACGCGCCTTCGCCAGCACCCGATCCATCAACACCATGGTTTCCGCTCGCGACAAGCCGGCCAGCCTGGACTTGAGACTTCCTGCCATCGCAGGCTGCGCAATCAACGCCGCCAGCAATTCGGCGGCATCGGAAGAAAGACGGTCCTCAGGCGTGATCAACGGAGCGTGTTCCCTGCTCACATACAGCGCGCCGCGAAGATCGATGTCCGCCAACAGCGGAGGAAGCCGTAACCATTCCTCCACAAATGGCGCTTTCCACGGATCGTCAAGCGATATATCTGCACCTGCCGCAGCGGCCTTCTCCCAGTCGGCAAGGAACGCAGGCTTGCCCGTGTCACTGGCGTTCACCTTGGATACAAGCTCCGCGAATGCTTTGGTGTCCCCCAGACGCTCGAACAGCATCAGCTTGGCAAGCACGGCCTCGTCTACGCCAACGCCCTGTGCGTTGGAGATCGTCATGCGAATCGAAAGTGCGTTCAGAAAGCGCTTGATCAGGCGAGGGTTTCCAGCAATCCCGGTCGCGCCGACCATCAGCGGCGCCAGGCGGTCAGCTGTGTCCAGTTTTCCGACAAGGTCGCCAGGCAGATCCTGGTGCAGGCTCGTCACGAAAGCCCGATCAACCCGCTGCCCCTGCCATGTCTTTCTCAGCTGCTCGCATACTCCAGCGCGGATCCGATCCTTATGCTCCTGATCAAGGGCGCTATTGTCGACGAACAGCATCATCATGTAGGCCCGCACTTCCTGCGTTCCCAGCGGCGGCACACGGATTGGGACCTGGATCAACTTATCGAAGTAGTTGATCACCAGGTCGTCGGTGATCCCGTCGAAGTGGCGACGCACCGCATGCTTGATCATCGCGTCGTCCGCAGCGATCACGAATGCGGTATGACGCAGAAACAGGAACAGCCGGATTGCTTCAAGTGTCGAGATCGTGGTCGGGGGCAGGCAACGATCAAGGTCGTCGATCAGCACGACCAGCGTAATCCCCAGTTCCTCCAAGGCCTGTTCGAAGCTGTCTCGCAGCGCCTGTATCTCCTTGGGCGGCGAGATCTCCGCCTTTGGATCAAGCAAGCCAGTTGTTGATTTGCCTGCCTTCCTGACTGCCTTGTCAGCAGTTTTCAACTCATCCTCGCTGACCCCGTCGGCCATATCCTTTCCGGCCTGAAGGACGCCGCCAAGCACACCGACCGGCGGCAGTCCTAGAGCCAGTGCCGCAGCATCCACCGCGACCAGCCGGCCAAGACGAAACCAGCGGATGCGTTTGACGAACTCAGCCACCTTGTCGGTAGCCGTTTGGCGTTCCTCTGCTATCGACGCCAGCTTGTCAGCGATAACATCCATGAGGGCCGCGCGCGCATCGTCATATCCCTGATACAGCCAAGCGTTGAATTCGACGACAACAAACTCCCTGTCCCCGTCCTGTCTTTGGCGCGCGTCAAGGGAAGCCCGGGTGAGCTTGATCATTGAAGACTTGCCGACGCCCCACACGCCAGACACCCCGATCGAAACGGGACGCCCCTGAGCCTGAGCAATGATCTCGGCTACTGTGTCAGCGATGCCGGAGAAGTTCAGAAAGTCCCGTTCGGTTTCGTTATCGGCCCACATTGATCTCCCCCCTTCGACGATTAGTAGGTGCTGACTGCCATCCCTTCTGCTTGTTGTAGATGAGCATGCGCCCTTCACGCTATGACCATCGCAGGCGCCACTCTCAGCACTTGAGATCGGCAAACAATTCCCAGCTGCCACGCATTTGACAATGGATCCGATTGCGCTATTGGTAAAAGCCTATCCGCCTGGCGAGTCCTGCCATGAAGCAATCAGATTCGAAGCCTTCCACCAGTCCACCGCCTGCAGTCCGCTACATGCTGATTGCCTGCGTCGCGTTTATCGCAGGCGGCGGCACTGGCGAAATCTGGGCCCAGCACAAACTGTCGAGGCAGTCAGCCGAGGAAGCGGGAAAACACGATTCCCAGCGCAAGCAGCGCCAGCCCGGCGTAACTCAGCCAGGCGCCCCAGTCATCATCAACCCACTTCCAGACAGCAAGCGCCAGACCGCCAACAACAACTAACCACCAAAGCGAGATTTCCATAACCTCTCTCCAGATGTTGGAACTACATGCCGTGGATCAAACAAAGCCATGTTCCACTGCCCGCTTCCACGCTTCCTCCAGCTTGACCAGTCGGAAGCCTCGGGTGCCGAAGTAGGGTGCGATAGATACCCGCTCCACCAGATCGGCCTCGTCCGCAGTCAGGACCTGCTCCGCCTTGTTCCAGGCGTGCATACGCTTGAATGCACCTTGCTGGAACAGCTGGCCGGCACGATCACGCCAGGTCATTGACTTACGGCGGCGCGCGGAAGGCACCGCGATCAGCGTTGAGGTGTAGCCGGTCAACAAACCGATACCGCTCTCCTCAACGCGCTTCCAGCATGCCTCCTTCTTTACCCACTCGGTAATCAGACGATTACGCACCTGCTCTTCCGGGATCTCCTGAAGCAACGGCAGAACCTCGGACGCGACCCTTGTGGCTTCCTCCAGGAAGACAGCTGGCGCCTTCTGCGCCCGCCAGATCGCTTCGTAATCTGGTTGAAGATCCTGGGCCTGCATGCGCATGCTCATCAGCGCCAGCGTGTAGCTGGTCAGCGGCCGGACGATGGAGCCCGGATACCAAGGCTGTGCCGGGATAAGCGCGTCCAACGCCCGGGTCAGGATCGCCCGCCCCACCAGTCGACGGAAGTATTCAACATCGAACTGCTCAGGATCGGCATTCCAGGCCTGGGTGATGATCTTGCCGAAGGCCGCGATGTTCTTCTGCGCGCCAGAACTGACAACGTGCGGCAGACCAGCGAAGGTCGTCTCGTAGCGGGCGATATCGGTCTTGCTCAGGACCTGACGCTTGGGATGGATCAGCTGCCAGGCCTTGGCCGACAGGCCGCTCTTGCGCTTGAGCTCGACTTTGTAGCTGCCGGTCGTGCGCTCGAAATACCAGTAGCCATTGACCTCACCGGCCTTGGCCGGCGGTGCCAGTGTCTGGCGGGAGATGGTCTCAAGCCGCTTGAAGTATGGATGTCCGGCAAACAGGTCAGATGCCGAGACCGCGTTCTGCGCATTGGCGTATCGAGCAATGTTATGGACTGCGTCCTCAAAGCCCTCTTCTGGCAGGCGGGACAGCTTCATCTGGACGTAGACCTTCGACAGGTCAATCCCGGCCTTGCGCGCCCAGTAGAGCGAAGCAGTCGTCTGTCCACCATTGACGACCTGAAGCCCGCTGGCCGCTGTGATCTCCGTGTGTCCGTCGGCATGCCGATCCAGGACGATGTCCGAGGCCGTGACGGTCAGCCCGTTGTTGAACGCGAAGAACATTCCGGGTTCGACACGCAGAGTGTCACGGATGCCCTTGTTGACCTTGCGGCCCTCACCCAGGAACGCACGCACGTTCTGTTCGAGGATGCGCCCGCCAAACCGGTCGTAAAGGGCCGCAAGCACCGCCCCAGGCATCACGCACATGTAGGACTCGTAGCGGCTGTCCGCATCGATGCCTGCTGCCAGGGCCGGGATGCCGCGGCCATAGTCGGAGACAAAGTCGATGCGGATCTCCTCCCGCCCCTTCGCTGATGCTTCCATGCGCGCCAGGCGCGCGATGTCCCAGATCTGCACATCCACTTCCGTGCTGCCCAGGGACAACTCCGGCAAACGGCTGACCTGAAGGCCTAGTGGCCTGTCCGACACCAGATACAGGCAGACCTTTGACATCTCACCACTGGAGGCGAAGGTGAATACCTCCCTGGAGAGCGCATGTGCATCGTGGCTCTCGTCCCAGCGGTCGGCGAGCTTGTCATAAACACTGCCCTCCAGAAAGCGGAAGCCAGCCTGCGCCAGTCGCCGCACCTCATCTGTCATCAAGGGCTCGGGGGTTTCGGCTCCGGAGAACTCCCCGACAATCAGGTTCAGAACCCCATCGCTTGGCGAAAAACTGTAGGCGTCCACGCGCACCTGCCCGCCCTTGCGCGTCTCGGTGTGGGCGCGGCAGATATGGAACTCGGTGAACTCCTCCCCTTCCTCCAGCACCTCGCATGCCCGGTCAATGAAGCAGGTGCGGGCATACTCGCCACCGGCATCGCTGTCGGCGCGGATATCGTTGAGCAGGATTTCGCGATAATTGCTGGTTTCTTCGTCCATTGCTCGTCTAGGCGGCCAATACAGCGGACAAGGTGTCGTCGACTTCCCGCTCGAACGAGCCTATACCGGTCAAGTCGATACAGTAGGTTGCCGTCGCAATCCGGCGGTCGGCCTGTGAGCGGGTCAGGCGAGGAAAGCCTTCCCCCACAAGGAAGGAACGTGCGCCGGAGACCGCGTAGCGCAGTTCGTCGTAGCGAGGCGAGCGGATATAGCCACGGCGCAGCAACGCTTCGTGCAGTTCCTCTTCCAGGGCAGATGTCTCTTCGGCGGCGTGCCGGCTGAGCGCCTCGACCATGGTGTTCAAGGTCAGCGCGTTCTCCGCATCAGAAGACGCCAGTTCGACCACCATCAGGTGAAGCGGGAGATGCCCCGGCTCCAGCTGCTCCAGCGAGGAAATCGACACCCACGGACGCGAACCGGCCAGGCGCGCCTTCACCTCGATGATGCCGCCGCCGAGGGAAAAGTCCTGGGGGTGATCGTTGGGCGCTACCCAGGCGCGCAGCGCGCCTGCCATGCCGCAGCGCTGCTGCAGTGCATCGAGCACCCATAGCTCGGCCATCAGGCCCCGCACCTCATTGGGGCCCATCTCTGTGGGCGCTGCCACCCGCAGCATGGCTTGCCAATGCGAGAGGCGACGAAACAGTGCAAGGGTCGCGGTGGTTGGATCGGACTGGGCGCCGGAAACTCCGACGACATCGCGACACAGGGTCAGAAAGACCTCCCTGTGCTCAGGGGTCAGCAGGAACAGCGCAACCTGGGGCGCAGGCCCTTCCTGCCTTACGACGGCTACGCCCCGCGGGCGCGGAAGCTGCCTGGGGATCGCCGTAGGGTCGATGTCGCGGAACAGGATTCCTGGCGCCCCTTCAGCACTGAGCACCCAGAAAATGGCCAGCGCATGCGTGTCCTCGATCCGCCTGCCTACCTGCTGCGAGCTGCTGGCGGGAATACCGCTCCATGGATCATCAGGCTTCGACAAGGTCATCCTCCTCGTCCCGCTCGTCGTCATCGCCGCCATACAGCTCACGGAAGGCGATCAGGTTCGCGGTGTAAACGACGGGCGTTTCCTTCTCGCCGGGCCGAAGTCCCGGAAAACTTATGCCATAGGCAGCATGAAGCTGCCCCGCCAGCCCGGGATCCTCACTACGGGTGCCCAGAAGGTGCAGCATCAGCAACGGGCGAGTGCGCGCGCGACGGTAGAAGTGATCTGCGATTGTCTGGCCGGCCTTCTCCTGGCTATAAGCCAAGTGATGCTCAGCCTCGGCGGCCTCGATCTCCTCTGGCAACAGGCCAACCTTCTCGATCCCGCGTGAGGCAACGCGTCGGTTCCTGCCCGATACGTTCAGGGCACCACGACGCTTCCCTGGTTGCACATGGCGCATCTGAAGGCCGATCCTGGTGCCCGATGGCAGGATTTCGATCTCGTCTGGTTCAGCTGTTGAACTCGATACCACAACGACATCCCACTCCTGGAACCCACGCTTGTGGATGTAGTCAAGCAACGGTCCGGTCTGCATCTCGATGTTGCCTGGATGGATCGCGAAGGCGGAGATGAAGTCGACAACAAGATCGACAGGAACCTTGCGGAAGAGCTTGCCCGGCAGCTTCCTGGGGTCGCCCACTGGCTCATGCGTAAGGTCTTCGCCCTCCAGTGTGGCCACCAGCGCCTTGAGCCTATCGACATTGAAGCCCCGCGGGCCATCATCGGCATGGATGACGGTCGACTCGACCAGCTTTGCCGCAAGCCCCACCTCGCGAACGATCTGCGAGGCCGTGCGCATCTTGTTGCGCGCCGTAACCAGGAGCGTGCCCGGGTGCGAGCGCACTGCAAGGCCGAAATCCGCAGGCGTGAGGCCAACGGCCTCCATGCGACGGATCTCGTCGCGCAGTTCTTCAGACGCACCAGCGATGAACGCATACCATGCCCGCGCGTCGGGTTTCAGGAACAGCCGGCACAGGTCGCCGTAGCCATCGCGATACCCAAACCAGCGCCCCATCTGCAAGAGCGTGTCATACATCTGGGTATTGCGCAGGAAGTAGCTGATGGTCAGGCCTTCCAGGGTAAAGCCACGCGACAGGGAGTTGCCACCCACGGCGATGACATTCAGGCCGGTATCGGCGTGAGCGCGGTAGTCCAGGGTGCCCGAGTTCTTCGATGCGTTGACCTCCACCACTGTCATGCCGGCAGCAGCACGATGCAGCTCGCCTTGGATCTGCGGCCACCTCTCCGGACCACCGGCGTAATACTTCTCCCACACGCGGTGCAGCGACTGCATGACCGGATCCCGCAGGGCAGCCTCTGCCGGCGCAGCGTAACGGTTCTCGATCGCATCCTTCAGCTGGACCAAGCGATCTCCGATCAGACGCGCTACCTGGCTCTGGACGCGGGTAAAACGCGAGACATTGACCAGCATCGAGTGGTGGCGCTCACCCTGCCCCCTGAGGATACGGATTGCCTTCGACACCACGAAGCATCCGATCGCCTCAACAAGGCTGGAATGAAGCGAGTCGACCTCGACCTCGATCTTGTGCGTCGTGGGCAGCCACTCCTCAGTGCCTTCAAGTTCGACCGCCAGGCGCTCGTTCTCGTCATCCAGGAAATACTCCCTGGCCCCGACATAGTTCGTCGGCGCATCCAGGCCGACGATGAAATCTCGCGGAAATAGATCCTTGCCGTGGTCGTCCGTGTCCGTATCCGGGTCGATGAAGATGTTGGCGAACGGCGTTGCCGTGTAGCCAATGTAGGTGTTTCGTGTCGACAGGCTCAACAGCTCGCGGATCCGGCGGTTGATCGTGTTGGGAAGTGTCGGATCCTTGGCGATATTCACCGAGGCGTTGTCGGCCTCGTCGTCAATGACAAGAAGCGGCATGGTCAGGCGATCGCCCGTTGAGCTTGTGCTGCGGAGCCACTCGATCAGGTTCGCCAGGATCGAGGGGTTCTTCTTGATGACGAAGATGGCGGGATCGGCCAGGTTGTGGATCGAGATGTTCAACCCGTCGGCGCGGTTGCGCCGGAAATCGATGGCACGGCTGGTAAAGGCGGCGGCCGTGAAATCGGGGTTGAGGGAGCCAACGCCGATATAGCGGGCATTGACCTGCCGGTTCAGCAACTGGTCGCTGTCGCGCCCCACGAAGCCCAGATCCACACGCTCCTGCGTCTGGGAGCGCAGATTGCTGTGGATCCCTGCAATCAGGATGATCAGCTTGTAGCCGGCATCGGCTGCCTTGTTGATGACGCCCAGATAGTTGGCAGTCTTCCCGCTCTGGACATGCCCCACGACCAGACCCCGCCGCGACCAGGTGCCTTCGATGGACGGATCGCCCGCCAGGTCCAGGATGTCGTCGGTGACGTCCGACATGGCATTCACGACTTGGGCGCCAAAGCCGCCCTTGACCAGATACTCGCGATAGCGCTTCCAGTAGCGGAAGTTGATCTCGTGAGCCCGGGCGCGCAGCCAAGGCGTGTGGCCCGGATCGACGAGGGCATGGGCGGGGCCCAGCAGGACCAGGAACTCGCGCTGAAGCTGGCTCGCCGTGTCGAGGATGTCCTGCTCGCTCAATGGCGGCGACAGAAACGGCAGCGCAGCCAATGGGCGCACCAGCTCGACGATCTGGTCGGGCCTGAGCGGCTGGCGCTGGGCAACGGCGGTGCGCGCAAGTTCAAGAACATCATTACGGATCATTGGATCTCTTCTCTCCCGCCCGTTGTTAGCCTTCGATGCGACGCAGTCGTTCCAGCACCCCGCGCGCGGAGGGCGTGCGCGCAAATACAGGTGTCTGCAGAATGGAGTCGGCGAGCGCGGCGCTGAGCGTGTCGGATGCCGGCGCAACCGCCTCGACAAAGGCAGCCACCAGTTGCTCCAGCTCTTCCGGGCTGGTCGTCTCCTGGCCCATCTCCTGTGGTGCCGCACTTATGTCCGCGAACAGGGCATCCAGAGGCAGAGTGGCCTCGATTGCGAGCAACAGCGCCTCGACATTGGCATCTGGGTTTTCGCCCCCGATGAGCCTGACAAGCGGATGATCGCGGCTGATCTCGTAGAAGACCTTGCCCCGCTTCTCGGCCTTCACCCATAGGGGCAGTCCCGGGCCACTGGCCTGTCGCCGACCCCGGTATGTGTAGGGCCGGCGGGCCCGGTCGGTCATGCGCAATACGAGCGGTTTCAGTCGCTCGCGCACCGCTGCCGGCGGGCGCACGCGCGACTTGCGGACATCGACGCTCCACTCGGTATCCAGCGAGGTCGGCACATCGACCCGCACGCGCAGCAGCTTGGTCAGTTCCGCCTTGCGGGCCATGCCCAGCCACGACCCACTGGAAATGAGCCGACCCGCCCGATAGACATATAGACCCTGGGTCTCGGCAAGCGAGGTTCCCAGCTCCAAGTCGCGCATCTGGGCCGTGGAGAGCCGCTCGTGGTGAGGCAAGGTAAAGGCCTGCACAACGATATCGCCCTGCTCCATGCGGACCACCTCGACCTCATGCGCATCCGATTGCGGGCGCATCAGACGGGCGAAAGGATCCAGCGCGTCGAGCGGGGCGCCATTGATGCTGATCGCAACCGGGGTGATCTCGTCAGTGGGCTCCGGGGCAATGAACCGATGGAAAGTCAGCGCCAGGTGCCGCCGGGCGGACCCGAACATGGCATTCAGGGCTTCATAGACCTGATCGGGGTGCGGCCCGAGCGCGTCCAGCCGGTCCAACTTCTGCCACAGGATCAGGGTTCCGTCGCCCGAAAGGCTGTCCAAGGCAGGCAGGCGGGAGATCGCCTCGCGATCCAGGACCTGCAGGAGCCACTCGTCATGCTCCACCACATGGTCCAGGTCCCAGCACCTGGCTTCCCACACCCCGTCCACCCGCGAGGCCACCGTCAGCCGGCGGCACTGGGAAAAGGAGGCTGTCTTCATGCCTAGGCCGAAGCGGCCCAGATCCCCGGCTTCCCTGACCTCGCGCGGACTGCGGCTGCCATGGCGCATGGCCGCGGTCAGCTCATCCCTACGCATGCCTCGTCCGTTATCCAGGATGGCCAGATAGGGATGACCGTCGGCATCCAGATCATTGACGATCCGGATCTGGGTCGCGGCCGCTGAGATGGAGTTGTCGACGATATCGGCCAGGGCACTCTCGAAGGAGTAGCCGATGTCCCGCATCGATTCCAGCAGCCTTGCAGCGCTCGGCCGCAAGGTCAGTTCGCCCCCTTCCATTCGCCCCGCCACCCCACTCCGTGCCCAGACCAGCCTGGCGGACGGCCCGCTGGGCACCGCCGGATCGTGTGGCAACCGGACGCGGGGGCATCCCGGTTTGCCGGCCAGCCAACTGCTGGCGTCTTCAAGGCTACACGCATCGACCGCAGGGTGCAGCCCAAAGCGATTTTTTGACAGGAACGGGGTCCGCCTGCCATCGTTCCGCCGCCGGAACTACCCAGAGCCCCGCCCCTTGCCGTGAAGACGATCCCCGTGGTTGACATCTTCGCGGGCGCCGGCGGGCTGGGAGAGGGCTTTGCGTCCTTCTCGCCTAGCCGCAGGACAGGTCCCGTCTTCCAGGTCATGGTCTCGGCGGAGATGGACGGCCACGCCGTGCGCACCCTGCGCACCCGGGCCTTCTTCCGACAGTTCCGCCGCGGATACGCGCCTGCCAGCTACTACCGCTATGCGGCTGGCGAGGCTGCCCAGCCGTGGACCGCAGCCACCGAGGCGCAATGGGAAGCCGCCTGCCAGGAGGCCCTCCAGATCCGGCTGGGCGATCCCGACGACGATGTGATCCTCCACAGGCATATCCGGCGCATCGCCACCCAGGCCCGGAAGGACGGTTCGCCCTGGGTGCTCGTGGGCGGGCCGCCTTGCCAAGCCTTCTCCCTCATTGGTCGCGCACGCAACCGAGGCAAGAAGGGCTATGTGCCCGAAGAGGATGAGCGCCATTTCCTCTACCAGCACTACCTGACCATCCTGGCCAAGTTCCGGCCAACGGTGTTCGTGCTGGAGAACGTCAAGGGCATGCTCTCCTCCAAGGTGGGCGGCCAGAGCGTATTCAACGAGATGTTCGAGCAGCTTCAACGCCCCGGGGGGCGTAATGGGCCGCGCTACCGTATCCAGCCGGTTGTGCAGTCGAGTGAAAACCCGGGCGACTGGGAGCCGCGCGATTTCGTGGTCCACGCCGAAGCGCTGGGCCTGCCGCAGGCCCGGCACCGCGTCATCCTCCTAGGTGTGCTTGAGGACGCCGATACTTCCATCCGGCCTCTACGGCCGATGCATGAGCGCTACTCCGTATCGGATGTGATCGGCGGCCTGCCCGCGGTGCGAAGCGCGCCGACTGACAAGGATGTGCGCTCCTGGCCGCAGTTCTCGGAGCGACTGCTTCGGCGCTGCGCGAGCTACACGCGCTCGCTGGATCGGCCCGTTTCGCAACACCTGCAAGAACTGGCCGACCGAGCTGGCAGCGGCGATGAGCTGGATACCGGCGATCGCTGGATGGCGGCGGACCTCAAGTGTCAGATGCCCGCGCACCTCAACGATTTCATCCGCGACCGTCGGCTCAAGGGCGTGCTCAACCATCAGGCGCGCCCTCATATGTCGAGCGACCTGATGCGCTACGGGTTTGCTGCGGCGTTCGCCGCCGTCAATGGCCGTTCCCCACGTGGCTCCGATGAGTTTCCGGGCGAGCTTCACCCTCTTCATCGCAGCTGGTTCGAGAACAACCGGTTCGTGGACCGCTTCAAGGTGCAACGAGGCGATGCGCCTTCGTCGACCATCACGAGCCATCTGGCCAAGGATGGGCACTACTACATCCATCCGGACCCGCTGCAGCTACGCAGCCTGACGGTGCGTGAGGCAGCGAGGCTTCAGACCTTCCCCGACAACTACATCTTCGAGGGGCCCGCCGGCAGCCAGCGAAAGCAGGTCGGCAATGCGGTGCCACCATGGCTGGGCCACCAGATCGCAGGCGTGGTGCACAAGGCGCTGGCCTAGCCCGCGACCGGCTTTTCAACCAACACCGATCTCAATAAAGCGGCGATTACCTCGCACGAACGAGACAAGGCGGTCGAGCGTTCGATCCGGATCTCTCCGCAGCGCGCACTCCCAGATCACAGCCACCCTCCAGCCGGCAGCACGCAACTGCGCAACGGCAATCTCATCGCGCTGGGCATTGCGCTGGATCTTGGTTTCCCAGAACTCTGGTCGCGTCTTCGGCAAGCGGAAGAAAGAGCAGCCTTGATGGCCGTGCCAGAAGCAGCCATGTGCAAAGACGACAACGTTCCATCGCGGCAGCACAATGTCAGGCCGGCCCGGCAGGTCCCGTGCAAAAAGTCGAAAACGAAATCCCTGGGCATGAAGATGCCGCCTGATGAGCAGTTCGGGCTTGGTGTCCTTGCCGCGGATGCCGGACATCATCCGTGAACGGGTTTCTGGACTGATCTTCTCAGGCATGGAGGCGCCCCTCAGGCGACGCCCATTGCTTGCGGATGACGGTCAGGCGGGATGATAACTATGGGTGTAGCTCAGCCCGCAAGGCACTCTCGAACAATCCAGCGCGATACTTTTCCAGCGCCACCTCTGGCCTGAACTTCGCCAGCACCTCCACCCGCCGCGGCAGCGTCTTGGGCTTGGCAATATGGATGTAGTGCTTCTCCAGCACAGGCGCCTCGCTCCGGACGGCGTGGCCCGTGATCATGGCGATGTCGGCCGGCGGCACCTCGGCCTCGGCCAGCATGGTTGAGAAGGTGTGGCGGAAGGCATGGAACCCCGTTCCCTTCTCGATGCCAAGCTTCTTGGCGTAGGCGCCGAACTGCCTGGAAAGCTGCCTGCCGTAGCCCTTGCCGTTGGGCGTGCCATCTTTCTTGGTCCCTGCCGGTAGATGCGGAAACAGCCGCGGATGGCCACAGCCCTTCATGTCCTCCAGGAAGTCGAGGAACCCGGCATCCAGCAAGGGCTGGGCGAGCGGCACGAAGCGGATCGATGACTTGTTCTTGATCTTCTGGTTGCGCCCGGTCTTCCACAGGAAGATGCCCCAGACTCCGGCGACCTGGCGCACATCGTCCACATAGAGCTGGGCGATCTCATTGACCCGAGCGCCGGTATACAGCCCGAGCATGGTGCCCCACCACCGATGCGGAGAGTTCGCTGACCACGCCTTGAAGCGTTCGGGCTCGAAGATCGCCTTGAGCTCGTCGGCGGTGAAGGGGCGCCCCGTCTCCAGATCGGTCGAGGTGTCGCTCTCGCTTTTGAGCCCCTTCAATGGGTTCTTCGCCAGCAGATCCAAGCCGACCAGTGCGTTGAGGAAGGCTCCCAGCCGCTGGTGGTGCTTGTTGAGCGTGTGTCGGGACGGCATGGGCACCTGGTCGCGCTTGCCGGCCTCGATGATCTCCAGCACGGACAGGTGCCGATATTGGGGCCGGACCGTGGCCCGCTCGGGCCACCAGCGGACCGCGTCCAGGAACGCCCGCGCGTGGGTGGCCTTGATCTCCCGCACCGGGATGTCACCGGTGACGGCCAAGAAGATCCGCAGGGTGTGCTTGCTCTCGGTGATCGTGTCTGGGGCGAGCCGGCGGCGTTCGAGGTCGGCCAGGTGGTTTCGGATCTCCTCGGACAGCAGCGGAGAGGGTTCAGGCGGCGCGGCAACGGCCAGCTGCGGCGGGCTGGGTGCGGGCACATTCGCCGGGCTCTCCAGCAAGGCCTGGACCGTGCGGATGAAGTCGTCGGTGTCCTGGCGTCCGTTGACGCTGACGGCGCCCAGATTGAGCTGGCCGATCTGGAACCCGGTCGCGGTCCAGTGGTTCGTCTCGCCCTGATCAGCGGCCTGCTTGGCGCTCTCGAAGAGCTTCTTGAAGTCGACCATCGCGTCCCCCCGGCGCAGCGTGTCGAACGCCCGAGAGAGTGCCACACCATAGGCCGCAGCGAGAAATCTGGCCTCGTCGCCACGCCTGCTTCCAAGCGAGCGAACGAGGAAGCGCGTGCCGATCGCAGGTCGCAGATCGGCGGGCACGAGGAAGCGGACATAGAGACCCGAAGGCCGGGTCAGAAAGAGCGGTTTGGGCACGAAACGATACCTAAAACGATACCTCGGAGAGGTCGTTTCAGGCATCGATCGTTTTCGGAAAACCCCAGTGAGATCAAAGAGTTAGATCGGTGCGGGGTCAAGGTGGAGCGGGTGATGGGAATCGAACCCACGCTATCAGCTTGGGAAGCTGAAGTTCTACCATTGAACTACACCCGCGGGGCGGCCAGTCTATGCCCGTTGCGCGGACCCTGGCAATCCTGCCCGGGGTTCCCGGCGACGCGCCGCCGAAAGGCCCGCGCAGGGCCCTTCGGCGGCGTCCGCCGCCGGGACGGCGACGGTCAGAAGCCGCTGCCGACGGTGGCGAACACGCTGGCGTTGTGCCCGCCGCCCTGCTGGATGGTCGCGCTGGCGCCGATGTTGGCGTCGAGGCCGAACACGGTGGTGCGCGCACCGAACACCAGGGTGCTGTAGTTGCGGTCGTAGTCCAGGCCGGGCACCGCGTACTCCAGCGAACCGGAGATCGACTGCGCGCTGGCGAAGACCTGCTTGTCGCCTTCCTCGAACTCGTGGTCGTAGGTCAGCCTGGCGTACGGCACCAGGTGGTCGTTGATCGCGTAGCTGGCCTGCCAGCCGATGCTGCCGATCAGCGAGTCGAAGCTCTGGTCGGCGTAGGCGAGCGAGGAGGACAGCGTCGGATCGCTTTCCGCGTAGCCGTCGACGTCGATCTGCTGCGAGACCAGGCCCAGCACCGGACCGTGCTGCAGCGCGCCGCTGCCGAAGTTCCAGCCGGCGTTGACGGCGGCGGTGAGGTTGTCGCCGTCGGGCGAGCCCGAATGCACGCGCGTGGCCTGGCCGAGCTGCAGCTTACGGTCGACGTCGAAGGACAGCTGCGACCAGCTCAGCTGGCCGTTGACCCACGCGCCGCCCTCGCCGTACCAGCCGACGAAGCCGCCGAGGGTGGCGTCGGACTGGGTGAACTTGCCGCCGTTGCGGCCGAAGTCGATGCGGCCGCGGCCGTAGCCGGCGAAGGCGCCGAACACCAGGTTGCCGCGGCTCCAGTCGACGCCGCCGGCCAGCGCCGGGATCGCGCCGTCGTAGTCGTCGCCGTCGCCGTAGCGCTGGAAGTCGCCGCGCAGGTTGGTCCACCAGCGCATGCCGTCGGCCTCGGGCGCGGCGGAGACGTGGGAGGCGACCACGTCGGCGCGCGCGCGGCCGGTGGTCGCGGCCGAATGCGGCAGCACCGCGATCTGGCGCGGCCCCTCGAGCATGCCGATCGCGAGCTGGCTGATCGCCTGGTGCGCGGCGGCGCTCGGGTGCACGCCGTCGGCGAACAGGTAGCTGCTCTGCGCATTCGGGTCCACGTACGAGGCCGGGTTGCAGAACAGCGACGAATCGCCCGCCGGCGCCGGCTGCACGCCGCAGCCGGCGGCGGTGACGTTGACGAAGCCGTACAGGCCCGGATCGGCCACCACCTCCTGCAGGAAGTGGAAGGTGTCGACCGGGATCACCTGCAGGCCGGCGCTGGCCAGCCCGCCGAACAGGGCGTCGTTGTAGGCCGCGGCGAGCGCGGTGCCCTGCCCCATCGCGACCGGGCCGCCGGCGCGCGAGGACGGGGTCAGGCCGATGTCGGGGATGGTCGGCACCAGCACGTACTGCGCGCCGGCCGCCTGCAGGGTGCCGACGATGCCGACCTGCGCGGTGACCGCGCCGCCGATGATCGCCTGCGCCTGCGACGGATCGGCCGCCACCGCGAACAGATCGTTGGCGCCGCCCCACACGGTGTACAGCGCGTCCGGATCGGCCTGGCCGCCGTTGGCGGCGAGGTAGTTGTTCACCTGCGTGGCCAGCGACGGGATCGGGCCGAGGCCACCGGCCGTGTCCACGCCCACGCGGGCGCCGCCGGCGGCGTAGTTGTCGCCCGTCTGCCCGTTGCCGTTGGGCGCCGCGTTGGTGCCGTAGTAGTCGCCCAGGTATTCCGACCACACCAGGCCGGGATTGGTGGTGAACTTGCCGATCAGCGCGCCCGAGGGCCCCACGACCTGGATCAGCACCGGGCGGAAGTAGCCGGCGTCGGTCAGGCTGTCGCCGAAGAACACGGTCCGGCTGTACGGGCTGTCGCCCTGGGCGAAGGCGGGCGCGGCGGCCAGCGCGAGCGCGGCGGCGAGGGTGTGGCGGATCGGGCGCGACAGCAACGTCATGGAGGTCTCCTGTGGAGGTCGCCGCCCAGGCGTACGGGGGCGGATGGTCGCGCATGGTTCCACGAACGCCCGGACCGCTCAAGGTGCGCCGCCGCATCCGCGCCCGGCGCGGGATGCGGTCCACGGCGCGACCGGCGACAATGCGCGCATGGACATCCTGCTCAACGGCGACCGCCTGCCCCTGCCCGACGACACCACGCTGTCCGCGCTGCTGGAAGCGCAGCAGCTGGCCCGGCGCCGGGTGGCGGTGGAGATCAACGGCGAGATCGTGCCGCGCAGCCGCCATGCCGAGCGCGTGCTGCGCCAGGGCGACCGGGTCGAGGTGGTGCACGCCCTCGGCGGCGGCTGAAGCCGCCTTGCGGGAACGACGGAAGTCGCGACGCCTTTCCCGCGACCGCGGATTGAGGTGACGCGTCCCCTTGGGCCGCCCCAAGGAACCTTGCAGGAGCAAGTGAAGCCATCCTGTGGGAGCGACGGAAGTCGCGACGCCTTCCCCGCGACTGCGGGTGAGGTGACGCGCCCCCCTCGGGCCGCCGCCGAAGGAACCTTGCAGGAGCAAGTGAAGCCGCCCTGTGGGAGCGACGGAAGTCGCGACGCCTTCCCCGCGGCTGCGGCGGTCGCGACTTCCGTCGCTCCTACATCGGCGTCGCCCCCGCCGGCCGGCGCCATCGCTGAATCCCTCGCCTTCTTCGGCGATAATCCCGCGATGACCACCCACGCGCATCCCGACGACGCGCTCGTCGTCGCCGGCAAGCCCTACCCTTCGCGCCTGCTCACCGGCACCGGCAAGTTCAGGGACCTCGAGGAAACCCGCGCCGCCACCGAGGCCGCCGGCGCCCGGATCGTCACCGTCGCCATCCGCCGCACCAACATCGGCCAGAACCCCGGCGAGCCCAGCCTGCTCGACGTGCTGCCGCCGGACCGCTACACCCTCCTGCCCAACACCGCCGGCTGCTACACCGCCGAGGACGCGGTGCGCACCTGCCGCCTGGCGCGCGAGCTGCTCGACGGCCACAGGCTGGTGAAGCTCGAGGTGCTGGGCGACCAGAAGACGCTGTTCCCCGACGTGGTGCAGACGCTGAAGGCCGCCGAGCAGCTGGTCGCCGACGGCTTCGACGTCATGGTCTACACCAGCGACGACCCGATCCTGGCCCGGCGCCTGGAGGAGATCGGCTGCGTCGCGGTGATGCCGCTGGCCGCGCCGATCGGCTCGGGCCTGGGCATCCAGAACAAGTGGAACCTGCTGGAGATCGTCGAGAACGCGAAGGTGCCGGTGATCGTCGACGCCGGCGTCGGCACCGCCTCGGACGCCGCGATCGCGATGGAGCTGGGCTGCGACGGCGTGCTGATGAACACCGCCATCGCCGGCGCCAGGGACCCTGTGCTGATGGCGCGCGCGATGAAGCTCGCGGTCGAGGCCGGCCGCGCCGCCTTCCGCGCCGGGCGCATCCCGCGCAAGCGCTACGCCAGCGCCTCCTCGCCGGTGGACGGGCTGATCGGCTGACATGACCGACCCCTTCCACAGCGACGGCGCGAAGGTTCCCCCCAAGCCGTTCACCGTCGAGGAAGGGCGACGCCGGGTGCGCAGCTTCGTGCTGCGGCAGGGGCGCTTCACCCCGGCGCAGCAGCGCGCCTTCGACGAGCTGTGGCCGCGCTTCGGGCTGGACTACGCCGGCGCGCCGCGCGACTTCGACGCGGCGTTCGGCCGCCGCGCCTCGCGCGTGCTGGAGATCGGCTTCGGCAACGGCGAGGCGCTGCGCTTCGCCGCCGCGCGCGACGGGGCGCGCGACCACGTCGGCATCGAGGTCCACGCCCCGGGCGTCGGCCGGCTGCTCAACGCGCTGGCCGCCGACGGCCTCGCCAACGTGCGCGTCTACCACCACGACGCGGTCGAGGTGCTGCAGCACGAGGTCGCCGACGGCGTGCTCGACGAGATCCGCGTCTACTTCCCCGATCCCTGGCACAAGAAGCGCCACCACAAGCGCCGCCTGGTGCAGCCGGAGTTCGCCGCGCTGCTGGCGCGCAAGCTGGCGCCGGGCGGCCGCCTGCACCTGGCCACCGACTGGGCCGACTACGCCGAGCAGATGTGGGACGTGCTCGACGCCACCCCCGGCCTGCGCAACCGCGCCGGCCCGCGCGGCCACGTGCCGCGCCCGGACTGGCGCCCGCAAACGCACTTCGAGGCGCGCGGGCAGCGGCTGGGGCACGGGGTGTGGGACCTGCTGTACGACCGTGATTCGTGATTGGTGATTGGTGATTCGAGAAGCCGGCGCTGCACCTTGATCGTTCGCTGGCCCCGCATGGACCCGCTCCACCGCCACAGTTCATCCACCTGCAAAACCCGCCGCTCCTGACCCATTCACGAATCACCAATCACGGCTCCATGGACACCACCCTCACCCTCACCACCGACATGGCCCTCGTGCTGGGCCTGGTCGTGCTGACGATGGTGCTGTTCCTGTTCGAGCGCGTGCGCGCCGACGTGGTGGCGCTGGTGGTGCTGGTGGTGCTGGGCCTGACCGGGCTGGTCGCGCCGGAGGACATCTTCAACGGCTTCTCGTCCGACGCGGTGATGAACGTGATCGCGACGATGATCCTGGGCATGGGCCTGGACCGCACCGGCGCGCTCAACCGCCTGGCCGGCTGGCTGCTGCGGCGCTCGCGCGGGGTGGAGCAGAAGCTGCTGCTGTACTCCTCGGCGATCGCCGGCATCAACTCGTCGATCATGCAGAACACCTCGGTGACCGCGCTGTACCTGCCGATCGCCTCGCGCCTGTCGGCGCGCACCGGCGTGAGCCTGTCGCGGCTGCTGATGCCGATCTCGGCGGCGATCATCATGGGCGGCGGCCTGACCATGGTCGGCAACTCGCCGCTGATCCTGCTCAACGACCTGCTGGTCGCGGCCAACGCCAACCTGCCCTCCGGCGTGGCGACGTTGGAGCCGCTGCGGATGTTCGCGCCGATGCCGATCGGCCTGGCGCTGCTGCTGGCGGGGCTGGCCTACTTCCATTTCTTCGGCAACAAGCAGCTGCGCGACGACACCGACAAGGGCGTGACGCCGGCGCGCACGCAGAGCTACTTCGCCAAGTCCTACGGGATCGAGGGCGAGGTGTTCGAGCTCACCGTGAGCGCCGACAGCCCGCTGGTGGGCATGTCGCTGGGCGAGGCGGAGGCGCTGCACGGCGCGCCGCTGCTGCTGGCGCTGCGGACCGGCAACGAATCGCGGCTGGCGCCGCCGGGCGACGCGCGCATCTGGGTCGGCAGCGTGCTCGGCGCGATGGGGCCGCGGCAGCAGGTCGCCGACTTCGCGCAGAACCAGTTCCTGCGCATGAGCACGCGCCTGCGCGAGTTCGGCGACCTGTTCAACCCCAGCCGCGCCGGCATCTCCGAGGCGGTGGTGCCGCCGACCTCGAGCTTCATCGGCAAGACCCCCGGCGACCTGCACCTGCGCAAGACCTACGGCATCAGCCTGCTGGCGATCAACCGCGACAAGGAGGTGCTGCGCGAGAACGTGCGCAGCGTGCCGCTGCGCGCCGGCGACATGCTGGTGCTGCACAGCATCTGGCAGGACCTGGCGCAGACCGCGGCCAGCCGCGACTTCGTGGTCGTCACCGACTACCCCAAGGGCGAGCAGCGGCCGCACAAGTTCAAGGTCGCGATGGCGATCTTCGCGGTCACCATGCTGATCGCGCTGTCGTCGAAGATCCCGACCTCGATCGCGCTGATGGCGGGCGTGGCCGGCATGCTGGTCAGCGGCGTGCTGAAGATGGACGAGGCCTACTCGGCGATCAACTGGAAGACGGTGTTCCTGATGGCCTGCCTGATCCCGCTGGGCTGGGCGATGGACTCCAGCGGCGCGGCCGCCTGGGTCGCCGGCCACACCATCGAACGCCTGCCCGAAGGCCTGCCCGGCTGGCTGATCCAGCTCGCGCTGGCGCTGCTGACCACGCTGTTCTCGCTGGTGATCAGCCACGTCGGCGCGACCATCGTGATGGTGCCGCTGGCGATCAACCTGGCGCTGGCGGTGGGCGGCAACCCGACCGCGTTCGCGCTGATCGTGGCGCTGTCGGCGTCCAACAACTTCATGACCGCGTCCAACCCGTCGATCTCGATGATCACCGGACCGGCCGGCTACACCGCGCGCGACATGTGGCGGGTGGGCGGACCGCTTTCGCTGGTCTACACCGCGATCGTGGTGCTGATGGTCAACCTGCTGTGGTAGGAGCGCCCCATGGGCGCGATCAGGCATGCATTGCGGAGCCATCGCGCCCATGGGGCGCTCCTACGGCATCGTCTCTCGCGACGGGGTGCCCGAAGTGCATCGCGGATGCAAGATGCGTCAGCGCAGGAACCCGATCTACGCCAGGACGACCTGGCCGTCGCGCACCGCGACCGCCACCGGGCGCAGGGCGTCGCCGCGGCAGGGCCCGGCGATGCAGCTGCCGCCGGCCGTTTCGAAGGTCGCGCCGTGCACCGCGCAGACCAGGTGGCCCTCGCGGCTGCGCAGGAACTGCCCCGGCGCCCAGTCGAGACGGCGGCCGGCGTGCGGGCAGATGTTGAGCCAGGCGCGGACCGCGTCGCCGTCGCGGTGCACGATCAGCGACTCCGGATCGCCCTCGATCACCGCCTCGGCCTCGGCAAAGCCGCCGTCCGGAACCTCGGAAAGCGGCAGCAGCGGGGCGGTGGCGCGCCCGTGATTTAACGAACCGCTTACATCTTCATCCATCGCGCGCCCGATACTTCGTCACCTGTTCGTCATCGTACCGCGCAAGCCCCGCATGTCCGCACGCATCTTCCGCCTGTTCCACGCCCGTTTCCCCGCCGGCCTGTCCGCCGCGTTCGCGCCGCGCAAGCCGCGGCATCCGATGGCGCGGCTGCTGTTGGGCCTGGTCGGCCTGGCGCTGCTGGCGGTGCTGCTGGTGTTCGGGCTGGTGGTGGGCGCGGCGATGCTGGCCGGCGGGCTGCTGCTGCGGCTGCTGCGCCAGCGCGGCAAGCCGATGGCCGCGCGCCGCGTGGTCGACGCCGAATACCGCGTCGTGCCCAAGGCCGGCGAACCGCTGCTGCGCTGAGCGCGGCGGACCGGCGTCGCGGCTCCGTCCCGGATCCCGAGCCCCGCATGTCTAGCGCCCCGCGCGACGTCATCCAGGCGCCCGCCCGCCCCCGCGTGCCGGTGCGCGGCGGCGGCGGCTTCCCGGTGCACCGGATCTACTGCGTCGGCCGCAACTTCGCCGACCACGCCCGCGAGATGGGCGCGAGCGCGCCGGCCTCGAAGGCCGAACGCGGGCAGCCGGTGTTCTTCCTCAAGCCGGCCGACGCCGTCGCCACCGGCGGCGAGGCCGCCTACCCGCCGGGCACCGCCGAGCTGCACCACGAAGTCGAGCTGGTGGTCGCGCTGGGCCGCGACGCGCCGCCCGGTCCGCTCGACCGCGATGCGGCCATGGCGCTGGTATTCGGCTACGGCGTCGGCCTGGACCTGACCCGCCGCGACCTGCAGGCCGCCGCCAAGGCCGGCGGCCTGCCCTGGGACACCGGCAAGGCCTTCGACCAGTCGGCGCCGATCGGCGAGCTGGTCCCGGCCGCGCAGGTGGGCGAGCTCGCCGCGCGCACGCTCTCGCTGGAGGTGAACGGCGTACTGCGCCAGCGCGCGCGGCTGGACCAGCTGATCTGGGACATCCCCGACATCCTGCACGAACTGTCGCGCCTCTACGCCCTGCGCGCCGGCGACCTCGTCTTCATGGGCACGCCGGCAGGCGTCGCCGCGCTGCAGCCCGGCGACGCCTGCGTCGGCCGCCTCGACGACGTGCTCGAGCTGCGATGCCGGATCACGCCCCCGCGTGTAGGCTAGGCCCGGTTTTCCCCCAACCGCAACGGAGGCTGTCGATGGGCATGATGAGTGAGTTCAGGGAATTCGCGATGCGCGGCAACGTGGTCGACCTGGCGGTCGGCGTCGTGATCGGCGCCGCGTTCGGCAAGATCGTCACCGCGCTGGTCGACAAGGTGATCATGCCGCCCATCGGCCTGTTGATCGGCGGCGTCGACTTCTCCAAGTGGGCGATCACGCTGAAGGAGGCGACCGTCGACGCCGCCGGCAAGGAGATCCCGGCCGTCGCGATCGGCCTCGGCGAGTTCCTCAACACGGTGATCCAGTTCGTCATCGTCGCGTTCGCGATCTTCCTGGTGGTCAAGGCCATCAATCGGATGAGCAAGCCCAAGGCGGACGCCCCGGCTGCGCCGCCGGAGGACGTGCTGCTGCTGCGCGAGATCCGCGATTCGCTGAGGAAGTAGTTCCGCGATTGGCGGAAGAAGCCGGTCTCGTTCTCTCCCGCGGGCCGGGAGGCCCTCACCCCATCCCCTCTCCCGCAAGCGGGAGAGGGGTGATCGTGCCGGCGGGAATCGCTCCGGATGATCCTGCAGCGGCTCGTGTTTTCCGTTTCTCTCCCGCGGGCTGGGAGGCCCTCACCCCATCTCCTCTCCCGCAAGCGGGAGAGGGGTGATCGTGCCGGCGGGAATCGCTCCGGATGATCCTGCAGCGGCTCGTGTTTTCCGTTTCTCTCCCGCGGGCCGGGAGGCCCTCACCCCATCCCCTCTCCCGCAAGCGGGAGAGGGGTGATCGTGCCAGCGGGAATCGCTCCGGATGATCCTGCAGCGGCTCGTGTTGTCCGGTGCTTGGATGCAATGGGTGATATGTGACTTGTGCCACAGGCCGCGAAACCGCGGGGGTGCCACCCTCGCGGCTTCGTCTTTTCCCCGCCCGCCATCCACCCCGCGACCGCCGCGGCGGGCGGCGCGCGGGCTTTCCAAGGAGACCTGCATGCGCTTCGCCCCGTCGCTGCTCGCCCTCGCCCTCGCCGTCGTTTCCGCGGCGCCTGCCGCGCAGGCGCAGACCAGGATCCCCGACCGTGCGCTCGCCCAGGCCGCGCAGCTGCGCGGGCAGGCGCTGGCCAGCGACCTGGGCTGGAAGGTGACCGAGTCGCTGACCACCGAGGTCGGCCCGCGCCTGGCCGGCAGTGAGGCCGATGCGCGCGCGGTGGCCTGGGCGAAGGCGAAGTTCGCCGAGCTGGGCTACGACAAGGTCTGGACCGAGCCCGTGACCTTCCCGAAGTGGGAGCGGCGCGGCGAGCGCGGCGAGGTCCTGGGGCCGCACGCGCAGTCGCTGGCGCTGACCGCGCTCGGCGGCAGCCCCGGCGGCACGGTGGAGGGCGAGGTGGTCCGCTTCGCCGACCTCGATGCGCTCAGGGCCGCGCCCGACGGCTCGCTCGCCGGCAAGATCGCCTTCATCGACTACCGCATGAAGAAGCTTCGCGACGGCGGCGACTACCGCAACGGCGGCGGCATCCGCGGACGCGGTCCGTCGCTGGCGATCCGCAAGGGCGCCGCGGCCTTCCTGATGCGCTCGGCCGGCACCGACTCCTCGCGCGCACCGCACGCGGGCATGACCCGCTTCGAGGACGGCCTGGCGCCGGTCCCGTCGGCGGCGCTGTCGATGGTCGACGCCGACCAGCTCGCGCGCCTGCTCGCCCTCGGCCCGGTGCGCGTGCGCGTCGCGCTCGACTGCGGCTGGGACGGCGAGTACACCTCGCAGAACGTGATCGGCGAGATCACCGGCAGCGAGCGCCCCGGCGAGATCGTCCTGCTCGGCGGGCACCTGGATTCCTGGGACCTGGGCACCGGCGCGATCGACGACGCCGCGGGGATCGGCATCACGATGGCGACCGGCGCCCTGCTCAAGCCGCTGCACCCGAAGCGCACGATCCGCGTGGTCGCCTTCGCCAACGAGGAACAGGGGCTGCACGGCGGCCGCGCCTACCTCGCCGCGCACGAGAAGGACATCGCCGACCACGTCATCGCCGCCGAGAGCGATTTCGGCGCCGGCCGCATCTACGGCTTCGACAGCGGTGCGCGCGAAACCGAGAAGGCCGCGGTCGCGCAGATCGCCGGCGCGCTCGCGCCGCTGGGCGTCGAGTCGCTGCCGGGCCAGGGCGAGCCGGAATCCGAGGTCGGCCTGCTGGCCTCGCGCGGCATGGCCTGGGCCTGGCTCGGCCACGACGGCACCGACTACTTCGACCTGCACCACGACGCCGAGGACACCCTCGACAAGATCGATCCGAAGGCGCTGGCGCAGAACGTCGCCGCCTACGCGGTGTTCGCCTGGCTCGCGGCGGAGGCCGAAGGCGGCTTCGGCAGCGCGCCGAAGGCCGCCGCGGCGAAGGGCGACTGACGCCGGGGCCGCTCCCGCACGGTTCGCGGGAGCGGCTGCAGCCGCGAATCCTCCTGCACGCCGGCGTGCGGCAAAGGATCGCGGCCGAAGCCGCTCCCACGGGTCCGCGCGGCTATCGCGCGGCCAGCATCGCCACGCGCGGCGGCGCGGACGTTGCGCCGCCCTGCATCCAGCCGACCCACTCCCCGCGGCCACCGTCGCGCATCGCCAGCCCGCGCGCCACGCCGTCGCCGTCGAGCAGCAGCAGGCGGCCTGCCGGGGCGTCGTCGAGCAGGAAGCTCACGCGGCGGCCGCGCCCGCCGAAGCGGTTGTCGACCGGCGCGACCCGCATCGCGCGCGCGTCCAGCAGGCGCAGCGCGCCGGGCGCCGGCGCCTGCCCGAGCAGCCGCTGCTCCGGCCAGGCGAACACCGACACCCCTGCCGCGCGCGCCGGCGGCAGCGCGGCGGCGAGCTCCGCGGGCACGGTCTCCCCCAGTGGCAGGCCCGGGTCGACGACGCCGACGGCCGCCGCCAGCGCGGTCCGCTCCGCCACGCCGCGCATGTTCGAGCCGAGCTTCGCCATCCACAGCTGGCTCGGCAGCAGCGCGACCGCCACGGCCACCGTCGCCAGCAGGGCGCGCGCCGGCCGCCGCGCCTGCGCGATCGCCGCCAGCAGCAGGCCGGCCCAGAACAGGCTCGACCAGACCACGTAGCGCGGCGCCAGCAGCTGCTCCGGGTGCGCGTCGAAATAGCCCAGCCGCACCACCGCGATCATCGCGCCCGTCGCCGCCGCGAAGCAGGCCAGCGCGAGGCCGGGCAAGGCGGCGACCGCACGCCCGCGCCAGGCGCGCCAGGCGAGCGCGGCGAGCCAGCACAGCCCGGCGAGGCCGAGCAGCGACTGCGGCCAGCGCGCCAGCAGCGCCGGCCCGAACGCGTCCGAGTAGGCCCGCGCCAGCGCCTGCGCGGGCGCCCGCGCCGCGGCCACCGGCACCTGCGCGGCGACCTGCGGATCCAGCAGCGGCCAGGCGGCATAAACGAAGGGTCCGGACAGCCAGCGCAGCAGCAGCCCGCCCTGCCGCAGCGGGGCGAACGCGGGCGTCGCGCCGGCGCCGCCGTCGGCCTGCAGCAGCGCCAGGGTCAGCACGAGGCCCGCGCCGAGCACGGCCCATTGCCGCCACGGCGCCCGCCGCAGCGCCAGCACCGCCGCGAAGCCGGCGAAACAGGCGATGCCGCTGCCGAAGGAGAACGCGGCGGCCAGCCCGCAGGCCGCCGCCAGCGCCGCATCGAGCGTGCCCTCCGCGCCGCCGCGCCCGCGCGCCACTGCGTGCACGCCGAGCGCCAGCAGCAGGGTGACGGCGTAGGCATGCACCGATTCGTTGCCGTGCGCCAGCGCGCGGACGTTGCCCAGCCAGAACACGCCCAGCACCACCGCCAGCAGCGCCGCGCTGCGCGCCGGCCGGTCCGCGATCGCGCGCGCGCCGCGCGCGAACGCCAGCACCGTCGCCAGCGCCAGCGCGATGCCGACCGCGACCTGCAGCCATTGCCCGGCGGCGAAGGCATGCAGTTCGAACACGCGCACGAGGTTGGGCAGCACCTCGTGGTGGCCGTTGTCGGGCGCGAGGATGTCCTGCGGGAACGGCGCCTGCAGGAAGTGCGCGAGGAAGCGCCAGGCGTCCGCGTAGGGCACGCGCGGGGAGAGCCACCACATCGCCGCCACGCCGGCGAGCGCGTACAGCAGCGCCAGTGCGCGCGCCGCGAGGGCGAGCCCACGCGTCCGCGCTTCCGTCCCTGCCGGGGTCATCGCGCCCGCATCCATTGCGCGAGCAGCACCGCGGTGGCGGCGGCGACGTTGAGGCTTTCGACCGCGCCGCTGCCGGGGATCGACAGGCGCAGGTCGCAGGCGGCGGCCAGCGCCGGCGCCATGCCCTCGCCCTCGGCGCCGAGCACGAACACCAGCCGTTCCGGCAGCCGCGCCGAAAACGCGTCCCGGCCGCCGCGCACCACCGTCGCGGCGAGCGCGAAGCCGGCGCCGCGCAGCTGCGCGATGGCGTTGTCCTCGCGGCCCAGCCTGACGAACGGCACCGCCTCGGCGCCGCCCTCGGCCACGCGCGCGGCCGCGCCCGACAGCGCCAGCGGCGAATGCTTCGGCAGCAGGATCGCCGACGCCCCGAAGTGCGCGGCCGAGCGCAGGATCGCGCCCAGGTTGTGCGGATTGCCGACGCCGTCCAGCCACAGCGCGCAGCGCGGCCCGGCGGGCAGCGCCTCCAGCCAGGACGACAGCGGCAGCGGCGCCTCGCGCAGCACCTCGGCCACCACGCCCTCGTGGTGCGCGCTCGCGGCCAGCTTCTGCAGGCCGGCCTCGTCGACCACGCGGTAGCCCACGCGCTGGGCCACGCACCACTTGAGCAGCGGCTGCAGCTGCGGGATGCGTCCCTCGGACAGGTACAGCTTGCGGATCGCCTGCGGCCGCCGCGCGAACACCGCCTGCACGGCGTTGAGGCCGTAGAGCCGCAGTTCCTCGTCGCGATGGCGGCGCGGCGCGTGCGCGTCGCCCCGCGCGGCCGGCGCGCGATGCGGCCACGGCGGCGGGCGGCGGTCAGACGGCATCGTCGAGACGCTCCCGCGTCCGCGCGAACAGGCGCAGGTCGTGCAGCCGGCCGCGCTTGGCCACCGCGCGGCGCAGCACGCCTTCCTCGACGAAGCCGTTCTTCAGCAGCACCCGCGCCGAAGCCTCGTTGACGTCGAGCACCGTCGCCTGCAGCCGGTGCAGCGAAAGCGCGCGCATCACCCAGGGCGCGTACGCGCCGACGACGCGGGTCATCCGCCCCTGGCGCCAGTGGCGCCGCCCGAGCCAGTAGCCCAACTCCGCGCCGTGGCGGCGCTCGCCCTGCCCGGGCCGCACGCCGATGGTGCCGCTGGCCTCGCCGTCGACCTCGATCGCGAACACCGGCGCCGCGAAGTCGACCACGCGGCCGGCGAGGAAGGCCTCGCCGTCGGCGCGCGTGTACGGGTGCGGGAAGCGGTCGCTGGTGGTGCGCGAGACCTCGGCGTCGTCCGCGTGCCGCAGCAGCGACTCGAGGTCGTCCGCGCGCCAGGCGCGCAGGCGCATGCCGTCGCCGACCTCGATCGTGGTGGCCTGCCAGCCGGTGACCTCGTCCGCCATGCGCGCAGGATACGCGAGCGCGTGCGGCGCAGCGACGGCGCGCGAACGCACGGCATGGGTGCGCCGGCGACGGCGACGGCGCGGCCTACGCGTGCCCGCCGACCGACGGCGTCTGGTCCTCCAGCTTCTCCAGCTGCTGCGCCACCGCCTCCGGCGAGCGCGTGTACGGCGCCAGCAGCGCGTAGAACGCCGGCACCACGAACAGCGACAGCAGGGTCGAGAATGACACGCCGAAGATCACCACGATGCCGATCGTCGCGCGGCTCGCCGAGCCCGGGCCGCCGGCCAGCACCAGCGGCACCGCGCCGACCACGGTGGCGATCGAGGTCATCAGGATCGGCCGCAGCCGCACCGCGGCCGACTCGACGATCGCCTGGTGCACCGTGCGTCCCTCGTCGCGCAGCTGGTTGGCGAACTCGACGATCAGGATGCCGTTCTTCGCCGCCAGGCCAACCAGCATCACGATGCCGATCTGGCTGAACAGGTTGAGCGTGCCGCCGGTCGCCGCCAGCCCGATCATCGCGCCGAGCACGCCCAGCGGCACGGTCAGCATGATCACCAGCGGGTGGATGAAGCTCTCGAACTGCGCCGCGAGCACCAGGTAGACGATCAGCAGCGCCAGGGTGAAGGTCAGCAGCACCGCGCCGCCGGCACGCTGGTACTCGCGCGACTCGCCCTTCCAGTCGATCTGCGCGTACTCGGGCAGCTCCTCGCGCACCGCCTGCTGCGCCCACGCGATCGCCTCGCCCAGGCGGTAGCCGGGCGCGAGCCCGGCGCTGAGCGTGATCGAGCGCAGCCGGTTGAAGCGGTTGAGCCGGCCCGGCTCGGCGATCTCGCGCAGGGTCACCAGGTTCGACAGCGGGACCAGCTCGCCGCTCGTCGAGCGCACCCGGATGTCGGCCAGGTCGGCCGGCGTCGCGCGCCCGCCGCGGACCGCCTGCACCAGCACGTCGTACTCCTCGCCGTTGTCGACGAAGGTGGTCACCCGCTTGGAGCCCATCAGGGTCTCCAGCGCGCCGCCGATGTCGGTGACCGAGACGCCGAGGTCGGCCGCGCGCGCGCGGTCGATGTCCACCCGCATCTGCGGCCGCGTTTCCTTGTAGTCGGAATCGGGCCCGACCAGGCCGGGGTTCCGCTCCATGCGCCGCAGCAGCTTGTCGCGCCACTGCGCCAGCTCCGCGTACTCGGGGCCGCCGATGACCATCTGGAACGGCTGCCCGCGCGTGCGCACCAGGCCGCCGCCGACCTGGGTGCGCGCGGTGACGCCGGGCAGGTGCGAGAGCTCCTCCTGCACCTGCGTGGCGACGTCGGCGGTGGACTCGTGGCGCTCGTTCCAGGGCTGCAGGAAGATGCTCACGCGGCCGGTGTGCATCTCCTCGCTGCTGCCGAAGCTGCCGGGGATGCGCGGGTTGGCGCGCTGGATCACCTTGTCCTGGCCGATCAGCGGCGTGAGGATCTTCTCCACCTCCTGCATCTGCCCGACGGTGTAGTCGTAGCCCGCGCCTTCCGGCCCCTCCAGCGAGACGAAGAACACGCCGCGGTCCTCGGGCGGCGCCAGCTCCGACGGGATCAGCCGGAACATCACCACCGTGGCCGCGATCGCCGCCACCATCAGCGCGCCGAACAGCCAGGGCCGCTCGACGCTGTGGTCGAGCAGGCGCCGGTAGCGCGCGCTGACGCGTTCGAACTGGCGGTCGATCCAGACGTTGACGCGCCCGCGCTTCTCCTTCGCGTGCGGGCGCAGCAGCTTGGACGACATCATCGGCGTCAGGGTCAGCGCCACGAAGGCCGAGATCGCCACCGCCGCCGCCAGCGCCACCGACAGCTCGCGGAACAGCCGTCCGGTGTTGCCCTCCAGGAAGCCGACCGGCAGGAACACCGCGATCAGCACCGCCGTGGTCGCGGTCACCGCGAACGCCACCTGCGCGGTGCCGCGGCGCGCGGCCACCAACGGCGGCTCGCCCAGGTCGATGCGGCGCTGGATGTTCTCCACCACCACGATCGCGTCGTCGACCACCAGGCCGATGCACAGCACCAGCGCCAGCAGGGTCAGCAGGTTGATCGAGAACCCGAACGCGTACAGCGCGATGAACGAGGTCACCAGGCACACCGGCACCGTGACCGCCGGGATCAGCGCCGCGCGCACGCTGCCCAGGAACAGCCAGATCACCACCAGCACCAGCACGATCGCCTCGCCGAGCGTCTCGTAGACGCGCTCGACCGAGGCCTCGATGAACTGCGTGCTGTCGTAGGCGACGAAGATGGTGGTGCCCTTGGGCAGGGTCGCCTGGATCCGCTCGGCCTCGGCGCGCGCCGCGCGGGCCACGTCCAGGCTGTTGGCGGTCGAGGTCTTGATGATGCCCAGGCCGATGTTGGGCTCGCCGTTGCTGCGATAGTAGGCGCGGCGCTCGGCCGAGGCCAGCTCGATCCGGGCCACGTCGCCCAGCCGCACCACGTAGCCGTCGCTGCCTTTGCCGAGCGGGATCTGGGCGAAGTCGGACGGCTTCTGGTAGTTGCGCGCCACCCGCAGGGTGAAGTCGCGGTCCTTCGATTCCAGGCGCCCGGCCGGCAGCTCGACGTTCTCGCGCTCGAGCGCGCCCTCGACGTCGGCCACGGCCAGCCCGCGCGCGGCGAGCTGGTCGCTGTCCAGCCAGACCCGCATCGCGTAACGCTGCTGCCCGCCGATGCGCACCTGCGCCACGCCGTCGATGGTCGAGAACCGGTCCTTCACGTAGCGCTCGGCGTAGTCCGACAGCTGCAGCGTGTCCATCGTGCTGGAGGACATGTTGAGCCAGATGATGACGTCGGCGTCGCTCTCGACCTTGGAGATCTCCGGCGGCCGCGCCTCGTCCGGCATCCGGTCCTGCACGCGGCTGACCGCGTCGCGCACGTCGTTGGCCGCGGCCTCGATCTCGCGCGTGGGCTTGAACTCGATGCTGATGTCGGAGCTGCCGTTGGTGCTGCGCGCCTCGATCGTCTCGATGCCCTCGATGCCCGAGAGCGCGTCCTCCAGCACCTGGGTGATGCGGCTCTCGACCACCGCGGCCGAGGCGCCGGTGTACTCGACCTCGACCGAGACGATCGGCGGGTCGATCGCCGGCAGCTCGCGCAGGGTCAGGCGGGTGAACGACATCACGCCCAGCACGATGAGCATCAGGCTCATCACCGCGGCGAACACCGGCCGCTTGATCGAGAGGTCGGAAATGCGCACGGCGTCAGCCCTTGCCGGTCGCCGCGGGCGCGGCGGCACGGCGCCCGTCGTCGATCCTGGCACCCACGCGCAATTTGCCGGTGCCGTCGACGACGACGCGGTCGCCGGCGCGCAGCCCCTTGGTCACCACCACGCGGCCGGCGTCGCGGTTGCCGAGCCCGACGTCGACGCGCTCGACGGTGTCGTCGGGCTTGACGCGGTAGACGAAGCTGTCGTCGCCGACCTGCACCACGGCGATCTCCGGCAGCACCAGCGCCTGGCGCGCGGGCAGCTGCAGCTGTACCTGCAGCAGCATCCCGGGCCGCAGCCGGCGGTCGGGGTTGTCGAAGTCGCCGCGCACCGTGACCGCGCGCGTGGCCGGGTCGACGCGCGCGTCGATGGTGCGGACGATGCCGGCGAACTCGCGCCCGGGATACGCCGCGCTGGCGGCGGCGATGCGCTGCCCCGCCGCCAGCGAGGCGAGCTGCGTTTCCGGCACGGTGAAGTCGACGTAGACGTGCGAGATGTCGTCGAGCGTGGCGACGGCGGTGCCGGGCGTGATCAGCGCGCCGGGGCTCACCAGGCGGATCCCGAGCACGCCGGCGAACGGCGCGCGGATCACCCGGTCGGCGAGGTTGGCGCGGATCTGCTCGACCTGGGCGCGCGCGGCGTCGCGGGTGGCGAGCTGGGCGTCGAGCGCGGAGCGCGCGATCAGCTGCTGGCCGGCGAGCTCCTGCTGGCGCCGGTACAGGCGGTCCGCCTCGGCGGCGGTGGCCTCGGCGGCGGCCAGCGAGGCGCGCTGCTGCTGCCCGCTCAACGTGACCAGCGGTGCGCCGGCGCGGACCTCGTCGCCGCTCTCGAAATGCACCTGCTGCACCGTTTCGCTGACCTTGGCGGTGACGGTGACCGACTCGTGCGCCTTGGCCGTGCCGAGCGCGCGGATCACGTCGTGCCAGGGCTGCTCGCGCAGCACCGCGGTGGTGACCGGGATCGCGGCGGCGTCCTCGCCTCCCCGGGCGGCCGGGTCGCCGCCGCAGGCGGCGAGCAGCAGGCACGACAGCAGCAGGGACGGAAGGCGCGGGGCGACGCAGCGGGTGCGGCGGGTGCGGCGGGAAATCGGCATCAGGCGGGCGTCGACGGGCAATCCGGTCGATTCTAGCCAGTGGCGATGACGCGCACGTATGCCATCAGGCAGGCCCGCGGCCCCGCGGCCCGGGTCAACCGATGGCCCGCCCGCGCGTTACGGGGCCGTCGTCCGGGATTCGGCCGGTGGCCGGTTTTCAGCGTTGCGGCCGTGGGGCCTTCTGCGGCGTGCGCCCGGCCCCGGCCGGGGGTAACGTCGCCCTTCCCCCGCACAGGACGCCCCCATGATCCACGACAGCATCCTCGACACCATCGGCCATACCCCGGTGGTGCGCCTGCAGCGCATCGCCCCGGCCAACGTGGCGATGTACGCCAAGGTCGAATCGTTCAACCCCGGCGGCTCGGTCAAGGACCGCCTCGCCATCGCCATCATCCTCGACGCCGAGGCGAAGGGGCTGCTCAAGCCCGGCGACACCGTGATCGAAGCCACCTCCGGCAACACCGGCGTGGCGCTGGCGATGGTCTGCGCCGCGCGCGGCTACCGCTTCGTCGCGGTGATGACCGAGACCTTCTCGATCGAGCGCCGCAAGCTGATGCGCGCCTACGGCGCCAAGGTGATCCTTACCGCCGCCGCCGAGCGCGGCACCGGCATGGTGCGCAGGGCCGAGGAACTGGCCGCGAAGCACGGCTGGTTCCTCGCCCGCCAGTTCGAGAACCCGGCCAATCCGGCCTACCACCGCCAGACCACCGCGGCCGAGATCCTGCGCGACTTCGCCGGCCGCCGGCTCGACCACTTCGTCACCGGCTGGGGCACCGGCGGCACGCTCACCGGCGTGGCCGACGTGCTGCGCGCCGCGCGCCCGGAGGTGAAGGTCACCGCCGCCGAGCCCGCCGGCGCGTCGCTGCTGCAGGGCAAGGACTGGGCGCCGCACAAGATCCAGGGCTGGACCCCCGACTTCGTGCCCGCGGTGCTCGACCGCAAGGCGCCGGCGCGGGTGCTGCCGGTCGACGAAGTGGTGGCGCGCGACACCGCGCGCCGGCTGGCGCAGGAGGAAGGCATCTTCGTCGGCATCTCCGCCGGCGGCACCGTGGCCGCGGCGCTGGAGGTGGCGAAGACCGCGAACGACGGCGACGTGATCCTGGCGATGCTGCCCGACACCGGCGAGCGCTACCTGTCGACCTTCCTGCTCGAGGGCGTCAACGAGGGCTCGGACGACGACTGGCTGGCCTCGCTCGGCTGAGCGATGCGCATCGGGGTCGTCGAGGGCGACATCACCGCGCTGGCGGTCGACGCGATCGTCAACGCGGCCAACGAATCGCTGCTGGGCGGTGGCGGCGTCGACGGCGCGATCCACCGCGCCGCCGGCCCCGGCCTGCTGGCCGAGTGCCGCGCGCTGCCCGAGGTGCGCCCGGGCGTGCGCTGCCCCACCGGGCAGGCGCGGATCACCGGCGGCCACGCGCTGCCGGCGCGCTTCGTGATCCACACCGTCGGGCCGGTCTGGCGCGGCGGCGACGCGGGCGAGCCGGGGCTGCTGGCGGCCTGCTACGGGAATTCGCTGCGGCTGGCCGCGCGGCACGCGCTCGGCGCGGTCGCCTTCCCGGCGATCAGCTGCGGCGTGTTCGGCTACCCGCACGCCCGGGCCGCGGCGGTCGCCGTCGCGCGACTGCTCGACTGGCGCGAGGACGCGCCCGGCGAAGTCGTGCTGTGCTGCCGCGATGCCGGCATCGCGACGGAGTACCGGCGCCTGCTGGCCGCATGAGCCCGATCCGGTCCCTGCCGAGGACAATGGGAGCGAGCGCCAATGCAGGAGCGGCGAAGCCGCGACGGGACGGAAGCCGCGATCGGACGCCTCGCAACGCATCCGGCCCCTGTAGGAGCGACGGAAGTCGCGACCGGACACCTCGCGATGCACCTGGTCCTTGTGGAGAGACGGAAGTCGTGACTGGACGCCTCGCAGTGCACCCGGTCCCTGTAGGAGCGACGGAAGTCGCGACCGGGGCGACAGCGCAGCGCGCCGGTCGCGACTTCCTTCGCTCCTACAGGGAAATGGGGTCTGGCGACCCGCGCGAAGGCTAGCGGCTGAAGTCGCCCCCTCGGTTCAACCGCCGCTGCTCCACCACCACGCGAAGGCGGCCAGCACCGCGGCGACCACCAGCAGCAGCCAGCCGTGGCGGCCGCTGTCGCCCTGCACGACGGTCGGCACCCGCGGCTGCGCGGGCCTCGCGCCGTGCGGCGCGGCCTTGGCGGCGGTCGGGTCGCCGCGCCGCAGGCCGTCGACCGCCGCCTTCGCCGACTTCAGGTCGAGCCACGGATTGGCCTCGCGCAGCTGCGCGATCGCCGCGATGAAATCGCCGCGCGCGACCGCCGCGGCGGCGGCCTCGGGGAATACGAAGCCGCCCGGCGCCGCCGGCGC
>JAYRKR010000122.1:0-7601 GCA_041905645.1 Luteimonas sp. | reverse complement strand
CTCGGGTGCTGTTCCCCGCGGCCCGCATCGCCATGATCGTACCGCGCTCTTCGGCGCTCAGTTGCGTGTACTGCTGTCCCATTGCATGTCCCTGGCTCGAGTGATGCACTTGAGCTTAGAGACCGCCAACCAAAGAAAAGGCCTCCCCGACAAACCTCCCGTCGCGCTTCAAGGACGCAGGGATTTTTCTACAGGACATCCATGTCCTGTAGAAAAACGCCGCACGTCCTGTGCGGCGCCCTCCGGGTCTGCGGAACAGCTCAGTGGATTCATTGTCAGGACACGGCCAAAGCCAAAACGAAAAGCAAAACGAAAGCCAAAGGCAAAAGGCAAAAGGCAAAAGCAAACGACGGGCCGGGGGCGCCTGGGCCTGCGCGGGCGGCGCGGCTGGCTTGCGACAGCGGAGGCCTATTCGGGCAGCGCGTAGATCGCCGGCAGGTTGCGGCCCTGCTCGTGGAAATCCATCCCGTAGCCGAACACGTAGCGGTCCGGAACCTCCACCCCCACGTAGTCGGCGCACACGCCCTCGACGCAGCGGTCGTGGCGCTTGACCGCCAGCACGGCCACGCGCACGTCGGCCGCGCCCTGGTCCTCGCACCAGCGCCTCACCGCCTGCAGCGTGTGGCCTTCGTCGAGGATGTCGTCGACCAGCAGCACCCGGCGCCCTTCCATCGGCGTCGCCGGGCGGTGCAGCCAGGCCAGGCCGGAGCCGGAAGTGTTGCCGCGGTAGCGGGTCGCGTGCAGGTAGTCGAATTCCAGGTCCTGGCCGCGCTCGCCCAGCGCGAACGCCAGCTGCGCGGCGAACGGCATGCCGCCGTGCATGATGGTCACGAACAGCGGCGCGCGCCCGTCCGCGGCATAGTCGTCGCGGATCGCCGCGGCCATCGTGTCGATCGCCGCGGCCAGGGTCGCGCGGTCGTGCACCAGTTCCGCGGTCGGCAGCACGTCGGCCAGGCGCGGCGCGCTCATGCGACGCGCCCGCCGAAGAGCACCTGCGATGTGCCGTAACGCGCGTCGGCCAGCAGGCCGTCCCAGCCCATCACGCCGCGGCCGAGCAGGCCCGCCAGCGCCATCGTGTTCAACGCGCGACCTTCCACCGCCGCCAGCGATTCCTCCACCAGCTCGGGGTGGCAGACCAGCACTACGTTGCAGCCAGCGTCCAGGTGCGCGTCGATGCGCGCCTTGACGCCGCCCGCCGAGAACGCGGCCGCCATGCCGATGTCGTCGGAGAACACCACCCCGCGGAAGCCCAGCTCGTCGCGCAGCACGTCCTTGATCCAGGTCCGCGAATAGCCGGCAGGCTCGGGGGCGACCTTCGGGTAGGCCACGTGCGCCAGCATCACCGCGTCGGCGCCGGCGTCGATGCCCGCCGCGAACGGCACCAGGTCGGTGGCGCGGATCTCCTCCAGCGAGCGGTCGTCGACCGCATCGTCGAAATGGGTGTCCTCGCGCACGGTGCCGTGGCCGGGGAAATGCTTGAGCGTGGCCGCCATGCCGGCGGCATGCATGCCGCGGATGTAGGCGCGGGCGAACTCCGCGACCACCTGCGGGTCGTCGGAGAAGGCGCGATCGCCGATGGCCAGGTTGCCCCGCCCCAGGTCGACCACCGGCGCGAAGCTCAGGTCGACGCCGCTGGCGCGCACCTCGCTGGCCATCACCCAGGCGTGCGCCTGCGCGCGCTCGAGCGCGGCGGTGGGGTCGGCGGCGTACTCGCGGCCGAATTCTTCCAGCGGCGGCAGCGCACTGTAGCCCTCGCGGAAGCGCTGCACGCGGCCGCCCTCCTGGTCGACGCAGATGAGCTGCGGCCGCGGCGCGGCGGCGCGGATCGCCGCGGACAGCTCGGCCACCTGCGCCTTCGAGGCGAAGTTGCGCTTGAACAGGATCACGCCGGCGCAGGCGTCGTGCTGCAGCCAGTCGCGCTCCTGCGCATTCAGTTCGGTGCCGGCGACGCCGATCACGAGCATGTGGGCTTGGCCTCCACTGGGATGGCCCGCATTGTCGCCCACTCGGCGCGTCCGGTGTAGGGCGGGGCCCGGACCGCCATCCCGCCACCCGTCTCGATCGGCACGGGCACGCGCCGTCTGCACGGGCACGACGGACGCGACGTCATCCGCTGCAGCACGGCCAGTGAGCCCCGCGCCACGCGATCCGTCGCCGCTACCAGCGCGAGTACGGGCGCGTCGCGAGCGCGAGGTTGTAATAGCGGGCGTCGTCGGTGACTTCCTCGCCCAGCCAGGGCGGATGTTCGAACGCCTCGCCGGCGTCGTCCAGCTCGATTTCCGCCACCACCAGCCCCGCGTTGTCGCCGAGGAATTCGTCGACCTCCCACAGATGGCCCGCGTGCTCGACGTAGTGGCGGCGCTTGTCGACCAGCCCGCCCACGCACAGCGCCAGCAGCGCGCGCGCATCCGCGATCGGGATCGGATAGTCGAACTCCTGCCGGGTATGGCCCGGTTCGCGCGACTTGACGTTCAGGAACGCCTCGTCGCCGGCGATCCGCACCCGCACCGAAGCCCGCTGCGCGCCGCTGTCCATCGCGGCCTGGTCGTTCAGGTAGCCCTGTGCCATCGGCACGACCTCGTGCGCGGCGGCGCGCCAGGCATCGCTGGCGACGAGGAACTTGCGTTCGATTTCGATGGGCATGGGGTCGTGATTCGTGATTGGTGATTGGTGATTGGCAAAGGCGGCTGTTGCGGGGGCTTCCAGGCGTCTTGCATCCCGGCGATCGCAGCTGGAAGCGCCCACGACCACCCGCCTCGAATCACCAATCACCAATCACGAATCACGGCCTTCAAGGCTCGAACACCGCGATCGACTCCACGTGCGCGGTGTGCGGGAACATGTCCATCACGCCCGCCGCGCGCAGCTTCCAGCCGCGTTCGTTGACCAGGTAGCCGGCGTCGCGCGCCAGCGAGGCCGGGTGGCAGCTGACGTAGACGATGCGCTTCAGGCCCTTGAGCGGCAGCTGCTTCAGCACGACGTCCGCGCCCGAGCGCGGCGGGTCGAGCAGCAGGCGGTCGAAGCCCGCGCGCATCCAGGCGTGCCCGGACAGGTTCTGCGCGAGGTCGGCGGCATGGAACTGCGCGTTCGGCAGCCGGTTGTGCGCGGCGTTCTCCCGCGCGCGCGCCACCAGGCCGGCATCGCCCTCCACGCCCACCACCTCGCCCGCCGCGCGCGCCAGCGGCAGGGTGAAGTTGCCCAGGCCGCAGAACAGGTCGAGCACCCGCTCGCTCGGCTGCACGTCGAGCAGCTCCAGCGCGCGCGCGATCATCCTCTCGTTGAGGCCGGCGTTGACCTGGATGAAATCCAGCGGCCGGAACTTCAGCTCGATGTCCCAGGCCAGCAGCCGGAACGACAGCGCCGGGGCCTCCGGCCACAGCGGATGCACCGAATCCACCCCGCCCGGCTGCAGGAACAGCGCGAAGCGGTGCGCCTGCGCGAACGCCGCCAGCGCCGCGCGGTCGCGCTCCGACAGCGGCTGCAGGTGGCGGAACACCAGCGCGACGCCGTCGTGGTCGGCGGTGGCGTCGCCGGCGATGAACTCCACCTGCGGGACGTCGCGGCGCGCGTCCAGCCCGTCGATCAGCGCCGACAGCGCGGGAATGGCGGCGGCGACCGCCGGGATCACCGTATGGCATTCGGACAGGTCGGCGACGAAGCGCGGATCGCGCTCGCGGAAGCCGACCAGGGTCTTGTCCTTCTTCTCCACCCGGCGCACGGAGAAGCGGCCCTTGCGGCGGTAGCCCCAGCCGGCGCCGGTCAGCGGCGGCAGCTCGGATTCCGGCGTGACGTGGCCGATGCGCTCGAGGTTCTCCCGCAGCACGCGCGCCTTGGCGAGGATCTGCTTCGGCTCGGCCAGGTGCTGCAGCGCGCAGCCGCCGCAGGTGCCGAAGTGCGCGCAGCGCGGCTCGACGCGGTCGGGCGAGGCTTCCAGCACCTCCAGCGCCACCGCTTCGTCGAAGCTGCGCGAGCGCGCGGTCCGCTTCGCCATGACGCGCTCGCCCGGCAGCGCGCCGCCGACGAACACGGTCTTGCCGGTCTCGAGGCGGGCGACGCCGCGGCCGTCGTGGCTCAGGTCGATGATGTGGGCGGGGAACGGCGTCTGGTCGAGTCGGGCCACGTGGCGGGAACGGCTGCGTCGGGCCGCGCATTGTCGCAGATGGCCCGCCGCCAGGGATTCACGTCATTTCTGCTTCCAGACGCCGCCGGACTGGTACCACCAGCCGGCCCTGGCGCTCGCCACCCACTGCTTCGCGAACACCTCGCGGATCTGCGATTCCCATTCCGGGTGCTTGTTGGCCACCGCGATCTCGCGGTAGACGGCGTTGGCGTCGCGGTTCTGCTCGGCGACCGCCTGGTTGACGGCGACGCGCTCGGGCAGCGCGATCTTCGAGGCGTCGCGCACCGCCACCTCGCCCTTGCCGGTGAAGCCCAGCGCGCCGGAGTCGAAGTGCTTGCGCAGCGTGCCGTCGAAGCGCTTGGCCATGCGCGCCTGGATCGCCTGGATCGCCGGCGTCTTGATGGTGATGTCCGGCGTGCCCTGCGCGTGGGCGGTGCCGATGCCGAGCAGCATCAGCGGGTCGAACGTGACCGAGAAGCCCGCATGGGGATGTACAGGCACTTGCGAAGGGGCTCGCATGTAGGCCATGCCCCCACCGCTGTCGTTGTCCTCCGGCGCGGGCGTGGGGGCCGGCGCCGACTGCTGCTGGGCGTCGTCGCCGATGACCTTGTCGACGAACTCCTTGGCCGCCTCCCGCGCCTCGGCGGCGGGGAAGTAGACGTTGATGGTGACGCAGGCCGTCAGGGCCAGCGCGGCGGCGATCGGCATTCCCATCCAGCGGCGCATGCGTGTCTCTCCTCGGTGCATGTTGTTCGGAACTAGGTGCGGGTTATTCGAAGACCGGCTTGACGTCGCCGCGGCCCGCCGCGGCCAGGCGCTCGACCAGGGTCGGCCAGTCGACGTTGCGGTTGAAGCCCACGACGTCCAGCCTGGGCACGCCGGCGCCCTCGACGATAGTAAATCCGTCGCCCGCCTGAGTGCCATGTGAATGCTGCAGGCCGCCCATCGCGCAGACCTCGTTCGACAGCCGGCAGGAGATACCGATGCGGCCGTAGCCGAAGTCGTCGAACAGCCCGATCAGCCGCGCCTGCAGGCCGCCGACGAAGGAGGCGTCGCCGACGCTGGAGATGTTCTGCACCGCGCGCTGGCTGATGCGCTGGCGCACGCCGGGCCGGCGCACGGTGTGCAGTTCGGCGTCGAAGGCGACGGGAGTCCAGTCGACCAGGCGCAGGTCGTCGATGCGCCCGTCGAGGCGGCCGGTGATGCTGCCGAAGTCCACCACCCCGGTGAGCGCTTCGAGATCGAGTCCGTGCAGGGCGAAGTCGGCCGACAGCGTCGGCGCGACGCCGAACGGACGCTCCATCGACAGCGCGCCGACGTCGACGGTGCCGTCGAACACCCGCATCGACAGGCCGCCGTCGAAGTCCAGGCGGTCGTCGGCATAGCGCGCCGCCGGGATTTCGCCGTCCAGCGTGCCGCGGAACGCCGGGCCGCCCAGCGACTGCGACAGCGCGCCGAGCTCGAGCCCGCGGAGCGCGAGGCCGAAGCGGATGCGCAGGCCGGCGTCGCCGGCGGGCGGGGTCGCGACCAGGTCGTCGAAACGCACGCTGCCGCCGAGCATCGCCACCTCCACCGGCGCGCGCGTGCGCAGCTCGCCCTCGGCGCTGCGCCAGGGCAGCCGCGCGGCGCCGAAGGCGATGCCCTGCAGCGAGCCCGAGCGCCAGCGCAGCTCGCTCTCGACCGGCGCACCGCCGGAGAAGCGCAGGTCGCCGTCCAGGCCGGCGAACGCCAGCCCCTTGCCGGGCGCGTCCAGGTCGATGCCGTGCAGGCGCGCGTCGACCCCGGAGAGACGGCCGGCGGCGATGCGCACCGTCGCGTCCAGCCCGCCGCGCGCCCGCAGGTCGGGCAGTCCGGCGACGCCCAGCCAGCCGGAGAGGTAGCGCGTCGCCAGTCCCGCCAGGTCGCGGCTGTGCAAATCGACGTCGAGCGCCTGCAGGCTCGCATCCGTGCCGAACGCGGCCGAACCGCGTACCGACAGCGCGTCGCCGTCGTCCCATTCGATGCCGGGCAGCGACCATCCCTGGCCCGGGCGCTGCATGGCGTCCAGCCGCAGCGGCACCGGCTGCTCCGGCAGCACGACGTAGGTGTTGCCGTACAGCAGCTGGCCGCCGCGAAGGCCGCCGTCGAGCGTGAGCAGGGTCGCATCGGCGAGCTTGCGGTAATCGACGTGGAAGCGGCCGCCGAGCTGCTCGGACGCGATGGTGCCGTCCGGCGAGGAGAAGGCGCCGCCGGCGAGGCCGAGCGTGCCGTCGACGCGCAGCGGCCCATCGGCCGGCGTGCGCACGGCGAGCCGGCCATCGAGCGTGCCGGCCTGCAGCCTGCCCGCTTCCCAGGCCTGCGCGGCCAGCGCCTGCATCCACGCCAGCGGCACGCGGACGAGGTCGACCAAGGTGTCGTCGGGCGTCGCCGCGCTGCGATGCACCGCAAGGCGGGCGGCGCCCTGCGA
The DNA here is from genome assembly GCA_041905645.1 of Luteimonas sp. Lineage (GTDB taxonomy): Bacteria > Pseudomonadota > Gammaproteobacteria > Xanthomonadales > Xanthomonadaceae > Luteimonas. The sequence continues at coordinate 1,035 of JAYRKR010000122.1, read as the reverse complement.
CAGCGCGGCGTCCGTGCTCGCCGTCGCCAGCGCCAGCGACAGCCGCATCGGCCTGCCGCCCCGCCCGCGCAGCTCGCCCTCGCAGCGCCAGCCGCCCTGGCCGTCGCGCGCCAGCGGGCAGCGCCATTCGAGCGCGTCGAAGCGGTAACCCAGGTCCGGCGCCTCCACCCGCGCCGCGCGCAGCCGCAGCTCGCCCCGGGCCGCCCGCGCCGGCCAGTCCAGCCGGACCTCGACGCCTTCCAGCGTGGCCACCGCCGTGTCCACGCGCGCGATCCTCGCCGTCATCGTCCGCGCCGCGGCCGGCATGGCGCAGGCGAACAGCAGCAGCGACAGCAGGTGTAGGATCGCGCGTGGCATGGCGGCAGCATATCCGGCGCGCGTGACGCCCGTTGATGCGCCGCCGCGCCGCGCACGGACAGGCGAGTCAACGGAGGACCCATGCCGCCACGCATCCTGCTGGTCGAAGACGACCCGACCAACCGCGCCTTCCTCGCGACCGCGGCGCGCGCCACGCCCGCCGAGGTGGAGGTGGCGGTCGACTGCGCCGACGCGCACGGGCGGGCGCGGGCGAGTCGGCACGACCTGTGGCTGATCGACGCCAACCTGCCCGACGGCGACGGCGCGGGCCTGCTCGCCGGCCTGCGCGCCGGCGGACTCGGCACGCCGGCGCTGGCGCACACCGCGACCGGCGACCGCGCGGTGGCCGCAGCGCTGCGGGCGGCCGGGTTCCTGGACGTGCTGGTCAAGCCGATCCCCGCGGCGGCGCTGCAGGCGGCATTGCGCGACGCGCTCGGCCAGGGCGCCACCGGCGCGGCGCCGAGGATCGCCGACGCCGCGGGCGCGGACGGGATCTGGGACGATGCGTCGGCGCTCGCCGCGCTCGGTGGCGAACGCGCCCACGTCGACGCGCTGCGCAGGCTCTTCCTCGACGAACTGCCCGACGCCCGCAGCCGTGTCCGCGACGCCGCGCTCGCCGGCGACGCCGCAGCGCTGCGCGCGGCGCTGCACCGGCTGCGCGCGAGCTGCGGTTTCGTC
>JAYRKR010000121.1:0-7709 GCA_041905645.1 Luteimonas sp. | reverse complement strand
TTCAGCCGCGAGCTTTTCCGGGCCGAATCGACTGACTGGAAGAGCTCGCGGCTGAAGCCGCTCCCACGACGGCAGGCAGCCCGGAAGGTCACCCCACCAGCTTGCCGACGATCCGCGCCCCGGCCAGCCACACGCCGATGCCGGTGCCCAGGTTGGTGAGGATGAAGTTCAGCACCACCCGCGCGACCCGGTTGCGGTACCAGCCGCGCAGCGTCTGGGCGTCGTCGCGCAGCGCGAGGAAGTCGCCGTAGGCCGGCTTGCGCACGCGCAGCTCGACCAGCGCGCTGAAGGTGCCGGACGGGATGCCGGGCCGGAACGGCTTGAGCGGCGCGGCGACCGCGCCGGCGAGGATGCTCAGCGGATGGCCGCCTGCCAGCAGGCAGCCGACCGCCGCCAGGCCCGCGGTGAACACCACCCACTGCTCGAGCAGCTCGGCGCCGACCGCGAAGCCGCCGTGCCAGAAGCCCCAGGCGATGCCGCCGAGCACGACCGCGGTGATCGCCAGGGTGATCCACGGCACCTTGCTTTTCTTGCGCACGACGTCGAGCTCTTCGCAGACCGCGCGCGGATCGCGCGTCTCCTCGCGCAGGTAGCGCGCCAGCCCCTGCAGGTGCCCGGCGCCGACCACCGCGAGCACGTTGCGCGCCCCGTCGCCGCCTTCGCGCAGGCGCGCGGCCATGTACCGGTCGCGCTCGTCGATTAGGGTCGCGTAGAGCTCGGGGCTCTGCCGGGCGAACTCGCCGAAGCTCGCTTCCAGCATGTCGCCTTCCTTGAGCTTCTCGATCTCGTCCTCGCCGACCTCGTCGTCGACCAGCAGCCCGGCGAGCAGGCCGGTGACCAGCCGGATCCGGCCGAAGAAGCCCAGCCGCGCCGAGATGCGCTTGAAGGTGGTGCCGACCTCGCGGTCGATGAGGTGCACCGGCAGGCCGCGCTCGCGTCCTTCGTCCGCCGCGGCCTTGAGCTCGGCGCCGGGCTCGATGCCGAGCTGCTCGGCCAGCCGGCGCTGGTAGGCGGCGAGGCCGAGGTTGGCGGCGAACAGGGCCGCCTTGCCCTCGCGGATCACCTTGACCAGGTCGAGCCTGGCCAGCGCGTCCGGGTCGCTGAGCGCCTGCATGCGCTGGCCGTCGAGCTCGACCGCGATGGCGTCGAACGCGCCGGTGTCGACCGCCGCGCGCACGGCCTCGACGCTGTCGCGCGAGACGTGGGCGGTGCCGAGCAGGGTGTAGCGCACGCCGTCGCGTTCGACGATGGCGTGCGGCTGGCGGGCGAGGGGATCGGCGGCGGGCAGGGCGGCGGTTTCGGTCGTCATCGAGCGGTTGCGGGGGCGATGTGGGAACGGATCGCCACGGCATCGCCACGACGGGTGGCGCAGCATAGACGCTCGCCACCGCCGCCCGCAAAAGACCGCCGGCGCGCCGTTCAGGCGATGCCGTAGGGCAGCGCCGCCGTCGACACCACGCGTTCGCCAACCTGCTCGCCGCGCAGGAAGCGCAGCGCCGCGGCGATCACGGCGTCGTCCTGGGCGATGCGGTTGTGGCCCAGGCCGCGCGTGCTGAGCAGCCGCGAGCCGGGCCAGAAGCGCGCGTAGCGCTCGCCTTCGTCCCACGGCACCTCGCGGTCGCCGACGTCGTGCACGATCAGCGCGGGGCGCCCGATCCGCGGGGCGTTGTTCTGGGCCTGGAACTCGTCGAACGACGCATCGATCATCGACTCGAACATGACCACCATCCGCCGGCACAGCCGCATCGGCAGCCCCACCAGGCGCGCGAACCGCTGCGCCGCCGCCACCGGATCGGCCGCCGGCGCGATCAGCACCGCGCGCGCCGCGGGCAGGCCGCGCGCCAGGGCCACCGCGGTCGCCGCGCCGCCGAGCGAATGCCCGACCACCGCGGTGGCCGGGCCGAAGCGCGCCGCCACCGCTTCCAGCGTGCGGACGAATTCCGGCAGGTTGCTGCGCCGGCCGCTGCTGCGCCCGTGCGCCGGCTGGTCGAACGCGACCACCGCCAGGCCCGCCTCGCGCAGCCGCGTGACCCAGGGCAGGAACCGGGTGCCGTGGCTGGACCAGCCGTGCGCGAACAGCACGTAGGGCCGGGCCTGCGGATCGCCCCAGGCATAGGTGTGGACGCGCCGGCCGGCGACGTCGAGCTCGCCTTCGACGGCGTCGCCGGTGGGCGCCTGCCGCGCACGGCTGCGCGAACTGGCCATCGGCGTGCTGAAGAGATCGCCGGCGCGCCGCAGCGTCCAGCGGGGCCGCAGCAGCGCACCGATCCGGAAGCCGGCCCGGAGCAGGACGAGCCGCATGTCGAAGCGAACGATCGTGCTATTTCTCGGCGGAGCGGCGGCCATGGCAGCACCTCGTGGCGGGGGGGCTAGCGGGGGGAGGGGGCGGGAATGACCCGCGAAGCGAACCAGCGCTCGACCGCGGCGTCGCCGTGCCGGCGCGCGGCGTCGTAGCCGTAGAGCCCGGCGTCGTGGTGCACGGCCAGCGCGATCGCGTAGAGCTCGAACACGCGCTGGTCGCCGTCGCCGGGTTCCAGGTGGCCGCACTCGACGGCCAGGTCGATCGCACGGCGCAAGGCGGTGCGCCAGCGGCCGTCGTTGAGCAGCACGCGGTCGCGCAGCGGGCCGCGGCGGTCGTCGTACTCGCTGGCCGCGCCGAGCAGCACGCAGCCGCCGGCCGTACTGCGCACCCATTCGAACCAGTTGTGCATGATCGCGCGCAGCCGCGGCAGGCCGCGCGGGCGGGACAGGGCGGCGACCAGCACCGCTTGCCCGAAGCGTTCGGCCGCGCTGTCCAGGACCGCCAGCTGCAGCCCCTCGCGGGAACCGAAATGGGCGAACACGCCGCTCTTCGACATGCCGACCGCATCGGCCAGCGGTGCGATCGACAGGCCCTCGAGTCCGTTCGCGCAGGCGATGCCGTAGGCCCGGTCGAGGATGGTCTCGCGGGTGGCGGCGCCCTTGGGAGTGGCGGTCAGGCTGGACATGCGGTGAAGAATAGCACGATCGTTCGTTTTTATTGACGCCGCTTGTCGGCCCGTAGATTCTTCAAGTTATTTGTTCAAATCAGTAATTAGTAATTGATTTAAAATAAAAATCATACATTTAAAACGTAGTTTTCAAAAGCTCGAGAGCTTGGCCGAAGCTTGGATCGAGGCATGTCGATTAGATGCTTCGGGCATTGATACCCCTGGGGATTCTTGCGACCCGTGGTTGTTGGGCTCGCGCCGCTGGCAAAGTCGCTGGATTCCCGCTTTCGCGGGAATGACGGCGGTGCCAGCACCGACGCACCGACGTGCCAACGTGCCGAAGCGCCAACGCACCGGCGTGCCGACGCGCCGCTGGGCGGTCGTGGCCATGCCGGAGCCGTGCCTCGACGACAGGCGGCGATCGCGTGAATCGCCAGCGTGGACGGTATTCCGATCGGCTCCGGGCTGGCCGGTGCGGTGCCGGGCGAGTGCGCCGCTAGTCGCGGTAGCGCTTCAGCAGGTCGCCGTAGGCGTCGATGCGGCGGTCGCGCAGGAACGGCCAGATCCGGCGCACGTGCTCGCTGCGCCCGAGGTCGATCTCGCACGCCAGGACTTCCGCATCGCCACCGGCCCGGGCGACGAACTCGCCCTGCGGTCCGAGCACGTGGCTGTTGCCCCAGAAGTCGATGCCGGCCGCGCCGGCGTGCCCGTCGGAAGCGAGGGGCGAGGGCTCGTGGCCGACACGGTTGCAGGAGAGCACCGGCAGGCCGTTGGCGACCGCGTGGCCGTGGTGGCTGAGGAGCCAGGCATCGCGCTGGCGGTCCTTCTCGGCCTGGTCGTCGCCCGGGTCCCAGCCGATCGCGGTGGGATAGAGCAGCAGTTCCGCGCCGGCCAGCGCCATCAGCCTCGCGGCCTCCGGATACCACTGGTCCCAGCACACCAGCACGCCGAGGCGGCCGACCGAAGTGTCGATCGGCTCGAAGCCGAGGTCGCCGGGGGTGAAGTAGAACTTCTCGTAGAAGCCCGGGTCGTCCGGGATGTGCATCTTGCGGTACTTGCCGGCGATCGACCCGTCGGCGTCGAAGACCACGGCGGTGTTGTGGTACAGGCCGGTGGCGCGCTTCTCGAACAGCGAGCTGACCAGCACCACGCGGTGACGCTCCGCCAGCGCGGACAGCCGCTGCGTGCTCGGGCCCGGGATCGGCTCGGCGCGGTCGAACTCGTCCACCGATTCGTGCTGGCAGAAGTACGCGCCGTTGTGCAGCTCCTGCAGCAGCACGAGTCTGGCGCCGAGCTTCGCGGCGTCGGCCACGCGGGCCTCGATCACCGTCAGGTTGGCTTCGGCGTCGCCGTGGTTGCGTTCCTGGACCAGCGCGACGGGCAGGGTCTTGGTCTTCATGCGCGTAGTGTATTCGCTGCCCGGCTCAGGCTGCGGCGCACTTCCTCACCGTGTCCCAGGTGCGGGTGGTGATCCCGGTGCCCAGGGCCTTCTCCAGCAGGGCCATGAACGCCGGGCTGCCTGGCATCGGCACGTACGCGCTGAAGACCTCCAGCCCCTGCATCGACAGGATGCGCGCGCCGTTCTTCTCCAGGGGCGGGGAAAGCGGGCGTGCGGCGGGTTCGCGCAGGAAGGTCACCACCCGCTTCGCGTCCGCGGGCAGGTGGAAGGGCGCGAACGGATCGGCGTCGAGCAGGGCCTGCAGGCGGTCGACCGGTCGCACCAGCGTCCAGAAGCCGCGATCCAGCGACCGCGCCATCGCCGCCTCCGCCTTGCGGGCCAGGGCGAGCTCGGGCTTCCTGGGCGAATCGAAGACGACGTTGCCGCTGGACAGCACGGTCCGGACGTTGCCGAAGCCGGCGTCGGCGAAGCAGCGCGCAAGCGCCGGCATCTTCGCGTTCATCGGGCTGACGCCCCGCAGGAAGGCGACGTAGCGGGGCATGGCGGCTCCTACGCGAGCCCTTGCGGCAGCTGCATGGTGATGCAGTGGAGGCTGCCGTTCTGCCAGATCAGCGGGCGGCACGGCACCTGCACCACCTCGCGGCCCGGGAAGGCTTCGCCCAGGATCCGGGCGGCTTCGGCGTCGGCCGGGTCCCCATAGGCCGGCGCCAGCACCGCGCCGTCGATGACCAGGAAGTTGGCGTAGCTGGCGGCGAGGCGGCGGCCGGCGTCCTCGATCGGCGCCGGCCAGGGCAGCGGGAACAGCCGGTACGGCCGGCCGTCGCGCGTGCGCAGCGCCGCGATCCCGGCGGCCATCGCCTGCAGCTCGTCGTGATGCGAATCGCCCGGGTCGTCGCAGGCCTGGAACACGATCGCGTCGCCGGGCGCGAAGCGGGCGAGGGTGTCGACGTGGGCGTCGGTGTCGTCGCCCTCCAGGTAGCCGCGGTCGAGCCACAGCACCCGGTCCTGCGCGAGCCAGCCGGACAGCTTCGCCGACAGCGCTTCGCGCGACTGGTCGGGATGGCGCTCGTGCAGGCACTGCCAGGTGGTGAGCAGCGTGCCCGCGCCGTCGGTGTCGATGGCGCCGCCTTCGAGGGCGAAATCGATGCTTTCCCGACGGCTCCCGCGGAACGCCCGCATCTCGTGGAGGCGTTCGACGAGGCGGTCGTCGCGGCCGGCCTCGAACTTGCCGCCCCAGCCGGTGAAGCGGAAATCCAGCAGCCGGAAGCCTTCGCCCTCGCGCAGCGTGATCGGGCCCGAGTCGCGCAGCCAGGTGTCGTCGTACTCGACCTCGAGGAAGCGCACCCGCGCCATGTCCACGCGCGCCGACGAGAGCCGCGCGCGCGCATAGGCCTCGACGTCCTCGTCGGCCACGCAGACCAGCGCTTGCTGGAAGCGGGTGATCGCGGCGACCAGGGCGATGTAGGTCTCCTCGACCTCGCCGAGGCGGCCGGCCCAGTCGGTGCCGGCATGCGGCCACGCCAGCAGGACCGCGGACTGGGGTTCCCACTCCGCGGGGAAGCGCAACTTGGAATCGGGCATCGGTGCTCTTGCTGGAAGCCGCGCGTTCCCGCGCGGCGGCTTGCGGGTCCGCCTAGCGGATGGCGGGCTTGGGGCCGACCTCGTTCGCCGCGGCCTTGTTGGCGACGGCGTCGATGACGTGGTTCTTCTCGAAGTAGACGACGAAGCCGGGGTAGACCCAGCGGTTGATGGTCGGCCACTGGCGCTTCTGGCCGCCGCGCGGGTCGAGCCGTTCGCTCGGCGCGCCGAAGCGGGCCTCGACCTGGGCCATGCTCATGCCGCGGGCCGGCATGGCGCCCTTGTGCTCCTGCTGCACGCGGTCGACCAGCAGGGTTTCGGCGGAAGCGGCGCCGGCCAGGGCCAGCAGCGCGGCGACGGACAGCGACTTCAGGACGTGCGACATGGACGGATTCCCCCAAGGCTGAAGACGGATGCCGCTGCGTTGTAGCAGATTGCAGGCCCCGGAGACCATGCCGGCGACGGTATTGCGCAGCCGGTCACGCCCATGCCTCGCCGCAGGCGGGCGGCTACTGCGGATGCCCCGAGGCGTCCGCAGTAGCCGCGAATGGCCGGGCAGGGCATCCGAAGCCGGCGTGGCTGCGCCGGGAACGATGGCTGCGAATACGCGGAAGGCCGCATCGCTGCGGCCTTCCGGGACTTCCGATCGGGCTGCGGCGCGGCCGCGGCCGTATTGGTCAGCGCTGGCGCGCCTTGAAGCGCGGGTTGCTCTTGCAGATCACGAAGACCTTGCCGCGGCGACGGACGACCTTGCAGTCGCGGTGGCGGGCCTTCGCCGATTTCAGGGAGGACAGGACCTTCATGACAGACCTCGAAGACGGGGTTGGGGCAAACAAGCCCGCTATTCTAGCTGCCGTTTCCCCCGGCATTCAAGTGCTTGCGTCGTTCCGGCGGCACGGGCGGCTAGAATGCCGCAAACACGTGGAGGCGAGCATGACGGCAGACGGGGTTCCGGTCCTGACCATCGACGGGCCGTCGGGCTCGGGCAAGGGCACCATCAGCCGGGCGGTCGCCGGCCGGCTCGGCTGGCATTACCTCGATTCCGGGGCGCTGTACCGGGCGGTCGGGGTGGCGGCCGGCTGGGCCGGCCTCGACCTGGACGATGCGGGCGCGCTGGTGCGCTGCACCTTCGACACCCGGGTCGACTTCCGCGACGACGGAGCGGGCGAGCCGAGGGTCCTGGTCAACGGCAACGATGCGACCGACGAACTGCGCACCGAGACCGCCGGGGCCGCCGCCTCGGCGATCGCCGCCATCCCCGAGGTCCGGGCCGCGCTCAAGGACCGCCAGCGGGCCTTCCGCCGGCCGCCGGGGCTGGTCGCCGACGGTCGCGACATGGGGACGGTCATCTTCCCGGACGCCCCGTTCAAGGTCTTCCTCACCGCCAGCGCCGAGGAGAGGGCGGAAAGGCGCTATAAGCAGTTGAAGGACAAGGGAGTTTCGGTTACATTGGACGGTCTGCTGCGCGAGATCCTCGCCCGCGACGCCCGCGACGCCAACCGCGCGGTGGCGCCGCTGCGGCCGGCCGAAGGCGCCGTCCGCATCGACACCACCGGCATCGGCATCGGGGACGTGGTCGAACGCGTACTGGACGTGGTGGGCGCGTAGCGCCCACTCAGGTTTCCTTCCCCTTCAAGGGGAAGGCAAGGATGGGGATGGGTTTCCGTGACGGCGCCGCGAGGCCCCACTCAAACCCGGGGCGGGCCCCCCCCACCCCCCCCCCCGCCCGGGGGCGGGCGAAAAAGAACACCACCCCCGCGCGG
>JAYRKR010000120.1:0-7780 GCA_041905645.1 Luteimonas sp. | reverse complement strand
CGCCTCCGCGGGCGCCATCAATCCCGGTGGGGCCGCGACGGAATCCGCCACCTTTCCCCGGCCGGCCGCCGGCTGCCCGTCGCGACTTCCGTCGCTCCCACAAGGGCGAAACGCGTCGCGACTTCCGTTGTTCCCGCGATGCCGTGGGCCGGCCCGGCAATAGGGGCAGGGCTCGCGGCTGAAGCCGCTCCCGCAGGCGCCAGGACGGGAGGCCGGCCGGCCTATTCGACCGGCTTCGCCGCCTCGGTCGGCGCGATGGTGGCCGCGCGGCGGGCCAGCTGCACCTCGCGGTGGGTGATGTAGAGGTTGGCGGCGAAGATGATGGCGGCGCCCGCGAGGGTCCAGCGGGTCGGCGCCTCGCCGAACAGCAGCCAGGCGGCGAATGCGGTCAGCGGCAGCTGCATGAAGCTGATCGGCGTGAGCGCCGAAACCTCGCCCAGCTTGAGCGCGCGCGTCCACAGCAGCTGCCCGCCGGTGCCGAAGGCGCCGATCGCCGCCAGCCACAGCCAGTCGATGCCGTGCGGCCACTGCCAGGCGAACAGCGCCGGCCCCAGCGACAGCGGCACCCAGAAGAAATACGTGTACAGCACGATGGTGTCGGCCGCGTCGACCCGCGAGAGCTGCTTGATCTGGATCGCGACCACGCCGCTGAGCACCGCGGCCGACAGCGCCACCAGGGTGCCGGCGTTGAAGGTGTCGGCGCCCGGCCGCACGATCACCAGCACGCCGAGGAAGCCGATCGCCACCGCGCTCCAGCGGCGCATGCGCACCTTCTCGTGCAGGAACACCACCGCCGCGACGGTCACGAACAGCGGCGTGGAGTACGACAGCGAGATCGCCTGCGCCATCGGCAGGTGGCCGATCGCCCAGAAGCTGCACAGCATCGAGCCCACGCCGATCGCGCTGCGCAGCAGGTAGCGCGGCAGCTGCCGGGTGCGCAGCACGCCCGGCCAGCTGCGGCGCAGGAACGGCAGCAGCGCGAGCAGGCCGAACAGGTTGCGGAAGAAGGCGATCTCGTAGGTCGACAGGTCCGACGAGGCGAGCCGGATCACCACCGCCATCGCGGCGAAGAAGCAGGTGCTGCCGAACATCAGCAGGGCGGCGCGGGCGTGGGGCGTGGTCGGCATCGGCGGGGGCTGCGCGCTTGTCGTGGGAGCGGCTTCAGCCGCGAGTTTCGAGCGATGTTGCAGGAAGCCGTGTAGGAGCGACGGAAGTCGCGACATGCTCCGGCACCTGGGGGTCGCGACTTCCGTCGCTCCTACACGAGCAGAGGTAAGGGCTCGGGGCGCTCACCACGACGCGCCGACGATGCGCGGTTCGGGTTCGAGCGCGACGCCGAAGCGCGCATGCACCGACTCCGCGATCCGGCGCGCGAGGCCGAGCAGCTGCGCGCCGGTGGCGCGGCCGTGGTTGACCAGCACCAGCGCATGCTCCGGCGAGACGCCGGCGTCGCCGTCGCGGTGGCCCTTCCAGCCGCAGGCGTCGATCAGCCAGGCCGCCGAGAGCTTGCGCCGTTCGCCGCGGCCGGGGTCGCCGTGCGCGGCGGCATCGGCGGGGAAGGGCGCCGCCGGGAACACCGGCAGCCCCGGATGCCGCGCGCGCAGCGCTTCGGCCTGCGCGGTCGGCACGATCGGGTTCTTGAAGAAGCTGCCGGCGTTGCCGACCACCGCGGGGTCGGGCAGCTTGCGGCGGCGGATGCGGCAGACCGCCTCGGCGACGTCGGCCGGGCGCGGGGCGGCGACGCCCATCGCCGCGAGTTCCTCGCCGATGCCGGCATAGTCCAGCCGCGGGCGCGGCCGGCGCGACAGCGCGAACTCCACCGCCGTCACCACGTACCGCGCCGGGTCGCGCTTGAACAGGCTGTCGCGGTAGGCGAAGGCGCACGCGTCCGGGGCAAGCCGCCGGATTCCGCCGCTGCCGCGGTCGAAGGCCTCGACCGCGTGGATCCGGTCGCTCACTTCGACGCCGTAGGCGCCGATGTTCTGGATCGGCGCGGCGCCGACCGTCCCGGGGATCAGCGCGAGGTTCTCCAGCCCGCCCAGGCCCAGCGAGAGCGCATGCGTGACGAAGCCGTGCCACGGCGCGCCGGCCTCGGCGCGGACGACGGCGCGCTCGCCGTCGTCGGACACGACGCGCGCGCCCCCCGCCGCCAGCGCCAGCACCGGCCCGGGCGGGTCGCCCGCGAACAGCAGGTTGCTGCCGCCGCCGAGCACGAGCAGGGAGGCGTCGGCGAGGCCCGCCACTCCGTCGGCGAACACCCGCGGCAGCGCCGCGGCGTCGTCGACCTCGACCAGCAGCGGCGCGCGCGCGGCCACGCCGAAGGTGTTGCGCGGGGTCAGGTCGGCATCGCGCGCGACCCGGTAGCCTGGACTCATCGCGTGCTCACTCGTTGGGCAGGTTGCCGCGGCTCGGGGCTTCCTTGCGCCGGCGGATCGCCTCGACGCACTCGCCCACCAGCCTCGGGCCGCGGTAGACCAGCCCCGTGTAGAGCTGCACCAGCGCCGCGCCGGCGGCCATCTTCTTGGCCGCGTCGGCACCGGACATGATCCCGCCCGCGCCCACCAGCGGGATCGAGTCCGGCAGCCGCGTGCGCAGCATGCGCAGCACCGCGGTGGACTTGTTCATCAGCGGCTCGCCGGACAGCCCGCCGGTCTCGCGCGCCAGCGGGTCCTCCTGCACGGCGATCCGCGAGACGGTGGTGTTGGTGGCGATCACCCCGTCCACCCGCATGTCGCCGAGCACGCGCGCGGCGGCGTCGATGTCGTCGTCGGACAGGTCGGGCGCGATCTTGACCAGCATCGGCACGTACCTGCCGTGCCTGGCGGCCAGCCGCTCCTGCTCCTCGCGCAGCGCGCCGATCAGCCGGCGCAGCGCCTGTTCTTCCTGCAGCTCGCGCAGCCCGGCGGTGTTGGGCGAGGAGATGTTGACGGTGACGTAGTCGGCCACCGGGTAGACGCGCTCCAGGCAGAACAGGTAGTCGGACGAGGCCAGCTCGTTGGGCGTGTCCTTGTTGCGGCCGATGTTGATGCCGAGCAGGCCGTCGCGGCGGCGCGCGCGGCCGACGTTGCGCAGCAGCGCCTCGATGCCGTCGTTGTTGAAGCCCAGCCGGTTGATCACCGCGCGGTGGCGCGGCAGCCGGAACATGCGCGGCTTCGGGTTGCCGGCCTGCGGCTCGGGGGTCACCGTGCCGACCTCGACGAAGCCGAAGCCCAGCGCCAGCAGCGCATCCACGTGCTCGCCGTTCTTGTCCAGCCCGGCGGCCAGCCCGACCGGGTTGCGGAAGGTCATGCCGAGCGCGCGCGTGGGGAAGGGCCTGGGCCGCGGCGCCAGCAGCGGCGACAGGCCGGTGCGGTACGCGGCTTCCAGCGACGCCAGCGCCGCGCCGTGCGCGCGCTCGGCGTCGAGTCCGAACAGGAAGGGGCGGGCGAGTCCGTACATGTCAGCTCGTCTGCGTCGGCCGGGCAAGGGTACCGGCGAACACGCGCGTGTCATAGTCGAAGTCGACCCGGCCGTCGACCGCGTGGCGCAGGAACAGCGCGCGCAGCGCTTCGACCATGGCCTCGTGCCCGGGCTCCCCCGCCCGCGGCGCCGACGAGGACGACAGCAGCCGCCCGCGCAGGCCCTCGAAGTCGAAGCGCTGGCGGTGCTCGAAGCGCGCCATGCCGCGCAGGCCGCCGCCGAACCAGCGCTGCATCGCCGCGTCGTCCTGGCGGCGTTCGGCGACGCGGCCGTAGTCGCTGCCGTATTCGTGCAGCAGCGCCTCGTAGCCGGCCATCAGCGGCGAGCGGGCGGGATCGCGCGAGTTCCAGAACACCACCGCCAGCCCGCCCGGGCGCAGGATGCGCGCCCACTCGGCGTGCGTCGGCGCCGGGTCGAACCAGTGGAAGGCCTGCGCCGCCGAGACGAGGTCGACGCTGGCGTCGTCCAGCGTGGTCGCCTCGGCCGTGCCCGCGACCCAGCGCACCCCCGGCGCGCCGACCATGGCCGCGCTGCCGGCCTCGCGCATCGCGTCGTTGGGCTCGACCGCGACCACGGGGTGGCCGGCGTCCCGCCACATCCGGGTGGAGATGCCGGTGCCGGCGCCGACGTCGGCGACCCGCCAGCCGGCATCGACGCCCTGCGACTGCCGCAGCCAGGCCACCAGCGCTTCCGGATAGCCGGGGCGGTGGCGGACGTAGTCCCCGACCCGGTTGCTGAAGCGTTCGGTGGGCGCGCTGGCATCCGTCATTCGCTGGAATACCCCTGGGAACGGTCTGAGTCACTGCCGTCATCCCCGCGGAGGCGGGGATCCATGGACCCTATGCCAGTGAACGACAACGTCCTTGGATGACCTGACATTCGTCCGTTGAAAGCCCCGCTTTCGCGGGAATGACGGGAAAGAACCAATTGCTCGAGTTTTTCCTACAGGTCGAACTTGATGCCCTGCGCCAGCGGCAGCGCGTCCGAATAGTTGATGGTGTTGGTCTGGCGGCGCATGTAGGCCTTCCACGCATCCGAGCCCGATTCCCGGCCACCGCCGGTCTCCTTCTCGCCGCCGAAGGCGCCGCCGATCTCGGCGCCCGAGGTGCCGATGTTGACGTTGGCGATGCCGCAGTCGGAGCCCGCCGCGGCGAGGAAGGCCTCGGAGGCCTTGAGGTCGGTGGTGAAGATCGCCGACGACAGGCCCTGCGGCACGTCGTTCTGCATGGCGATGGCGTCGTCGAGCCGCGCGTACTTCATCACGTAGAGGATCGGCGCGAAGGTTTCGGTCTGCACCACCTCGGCGTCGTTGGACAGGCCGCTGACGAGGGCGGGCAGGACGAAATTGCCCTTGCGGTCGGCGAGCGCCCTGCCGCCGGACTCGATGGTGCCGCCGCTGGCCTTGGCCTTCTCGATCGCGGCGAGGTAGGCCTTGACCGCGTCCTGGCTGTTGAGCGGGCCCATCAGGTTGGCCGGGTCGGTGGGGTCGCCGATCTTCTTCTCGACCTGGGCGTAGGCGGTCTTCAGCTTGCCCATCACCTCATCGTAGATCGACTCGTGCACGAACAGCCGGCGCGTGGTGGTGCAGCGCTGGCCGGCGGTGCCGACCGCGCCGAACACGATCGCCGGGATCGCCAGCTTCAGGTCGGCGGTGGCGTCGACGATGATCGCGTTGTTGCCGCCGAGCTCGAGCAGCGAGCGGCCCATGCGCTGGGCGACGCGCTCGCCGACGGCGCGGCCGACCCGGGTGGAGCCGGTGAAGCTGACCAGCGGGACGCGGCGGTCGTCGACGAAGGACGCGGCCAGCTCGGTGCCGGCGTCGTTGAACAGGAAGAACAGGTCGGGGAAGCCGCCCTTCTTCAGCGCCTCGTTGCAGATGCGCACCGCGGCGATCGCCGAGAGCGGGGTCTTGGGCGAAGGCTTCCAGATCGAGATGTCGCCGCACACGGCCGCGACGAACGCGTTCCAGGCCCACACCGCGACCGGGAAGTTGAACGCCGAGATGATCCCGACCAGGCCGATCGGGTGCCACTGCTCGTACATGCGGTGGCCGGGGCGCTCGCTGTGCATGGTCAGGCCGTAGAGCTGGCGCGAGAGGCCGACGGCGAACTCGCCGATGTCGATCATCTCCTGCACCTCGCCGTCGCCCTCGGGCTTGGACTTGCCCATCTCCAGCGCGACCAGCGAGCCGAGCCGGTCCTTTTGCGCGCGCAGCGCGTCGGCGCACAGGCGGATCGCCTCGCCGCGGCGCGGCGCCGGGGTGGCGCGCCAGACCTTGAAGGCCGCCTGGGCGCGCTCGACGATGGTCTCGTAGTCGGCCTGCGAGGAGGCCTGCACCTTCGCCAGCACCTCGCCGTCGGTGGGGTTGACCGGCTCGAGCACGCCGGCGTCGGTGGCCTTCGACCACTCGCCGTTGCCGAGGTAGGTGCCGGACTCGTTGCCGGACAGGCCGAGGGCGGTGAGGACGGGGTGGGGCATGGACGGACTCCTGCGATCGGATGCGGGTTTTCCCGCCACCGCACGTCGTCCCCGCCACGCTCGTCGTCCCCCGCGAAGGCGGGGATCCAGCGGCTTGCCGGCCTCCATGGCGGAAGGGCCGAGTCGCTGGGTTCCCGCGTTCGCGGGAATGACGGATGTGGGGGCAGTCTCGGCGGTGGTGGGCGTGCTGGCGCCCCCGGCGCGATTCGAACGCACGACCTTCCCCTTAGGAGGGGGACGCTCTATCCAGCTGAGCTACGGGGGCTTTAGCCGCGCATTTTCGCACGAACGCGCGACCGCCCGGAAATCGGCGGGGCCGGCGGCGTCCCGCGGATCCTGCCGGAGGCTTCCCCTGCCGATGATCCTCCGGCGTCGCCTCAGGCCTGCCCGGGTGCGCCCGGAGCCGCGTCGCCGCGGGCGGCGCCCAGGCGCGAGCGCTCGAACCACCAGCCGGCGGCGGCCAGCGCGAGCCAGGCCAGGAACCACGGCCAGCGCGGGCCCGGCGCCGTGGGGACGGTGGCGGCGCGCGTGTCCGCCGGGCCGCTGGTCGCGGCGAGGCGCCGCGTGGCTTCGGCGATCGCCGCGGCGTGCAGGCCGGGCGCTTCGCCGGCGGCGCGCACGTGGAAATGCAGCGCGCGCGCGACGCCTTCCCGCGCAGGGACAGTCGCGCGCAGCAGGTGCCAGCCGGCCTGGCGCGGCCAGAAGCCGGCGCAGGCGGCGGGCCCCGCGGCGGGGTCGACGAGCAGCCGGCTGCGGTGGCCGTCCGGCGCCTCGATCGTCGCGCCCGGAGGCAGGCCGCAGGCCGACACGCGCTGGCCGACGCGCGCGTCGGCATCGTCGACCGTCAGCGCCGCCGGGCCGCGCGGGCGGGCGAGGGTGGAGAACAGCGTGCTCCACAGGGCCCCGTGGAGGTCGCCGCGGCCGGCGAGCGCCAGCCGGAAGCTCTCGTCGAAGGTGGCCACGCCGATGCGGCCGGCGCCGCTCGCGCGCCAGCCAGCGAGCGCGGCGCCGTCGGCGTCGCGCAGCGCCACGACCGTCCCGTCGCCGCCGATGCGCAGCGGGCCGCGGACGAGCGTCGGCGCCGCCGAGGCATCGACCGGGTTCGCGGCGTCGCTGGTTGCCGGCGCGCCTGCCGTTGCCGGCAGCCGCACGTCGCGCGCCGGGCCTGCGGCCACGGCGTCGAATCCCAGCCTGCGCAGCGTCGCGCGCTCGTTGGCGGAGGTCGCGTACGGCAGCTGCAGCAGCAGGCCGAGCCCGCCGTGGACCGCGCGCAGCAGGGCGCCGCGCCGCGCCGCGCCCAGTGCGTCCCAGCTGCGCTGGTCGAGCACCACCAGGTCCTGGCGCGCCAGCGTCGCGGCGTCGAAGGCGGCGGGCGCGTCGCCGATGCGCATGCCGGCGCCCAGTTCGATGCGGGCCTCGGGCGACAGCCCGGCGTCGCTGGCCCAGCGGCGCAGGTACTTGAGCTCGGCGTTCGGCGCGCCGGCCAGCAGCAGCGCGCGCAGCGGCGCGCCGGCGGCGACGTCGAGCGGCAGCGCGACGTCCTCGACCACGGCCTTGCCTGCGTCGCGCAGCCGCAGCCGCCATTCCGCCAGGCCGGCGCTGCCGGCGCCGGCCTCGAGGCGGAACAGGCCGTCGCCGGACGGCGCGGCGCGCGCCGCGACCTTGCCCGCGGGATCGAGCAGTTCGATGCTGCCGCCGCGCAGGCCGTGCGTGCGGCCCGCGACTTCGAACCGTCGGCCCGCCTGCGGCAGGCGCGGCGGCCACAGCGCGACCAGGCCGCGCGGCAGCGGCGCCTGGTCGAAGCCGAGCGCATGGCCGCGCGCGGCGTCGAGGTCGCGCGGCT
>JAYRKR010000119.1:0-7831 GCA_041905645.1 Luteimonas sp. | reverse complement strand
CGCCGCGCGCCTCGCGGCCGCGGCCGCCGCGCTGCAGGCGGCCGCGGCGCCCGGTCCGGCGCTGGCGCGGTTCGACGAGGCGGTGCGCGAGGCGCTGTCGTCGCCGCGCCCGGTCCGGCCCGGCGACTGACCCGCACCGGCCGGCGGCAGGCCCGCCTATCGGCCTTCGGCGCCCGGGGCGGCGGCGATCCGGCCCAGTTCGCCCATCAGTTCCCACGACTTCAGCCCGCGCCCGCCCAGGTGGTGGGCGAGCACCGCGCGCAGCGCGCGGCGCAGGCCCTGCAGGTCTTCGTCGGCGGGCTCGTCGTCGTTGGCCAGCGCGAGCAACGCGCGTCCGGTGGCGGTCTGCGCGCGCCCGCCTGCGTCCAGGCGTTCGCTCAGCACCCGGCGCGGCCCGTGCTCGGGATCGAGGCGGTAGCGCGCCGCGGGGTCGACCGCCGCGCCGTCGCCGTCCTGCGACAGGTCGAGCCCGAACCCCAGGGCGTCGAGCAGGTCGCGCTCGAAGCGGCGCAGCGTCCAGGCCAGCGGCGCACCGGCGCGCAGGCGCTCGCGCACCTGGCCGTAGAGCGCGTACAGGTCCGGGTGCGGGTCCTGCCGCGGCGCCAGCCGCAGCAGCAGCTCGCTGACGTAGAAGCCGGCCAGCGCGGCGTCGCTGGACAGCCGCGGCGCGGCGTCGATCGCCTCGGCGGCGCGCAGCTGGGCGAGCTCGCCGCGCTGCACGCCCTCGAAGCGGATGTGCTGCAGCGGCTGCAGCGCGGCGCGCAGCACGTGCTTCCTCGGCCCCTGGACGCCGCGCGCCAGCACGCCGACGCGGCCGTGGTGCTCGGTCAGCAGCTCGAGCAGCAGGCTGGTCTCGCGCCACGGCCGGGCGTGGAGGACGTAGGCGGGTTCGTCGGCGTAGCGCATGGAGGGCCGTGATTGGTGATTGGTGATTGGTGATTGGAGCGAAAGCGTGCCCTGGCAGTTGATCTGACGAATCACCAATCACCAATCACCAATCACCAATCACGAATCACGATCCATCGTGATATCCCAGGCTGCGTAGCGCGGCCTCGTCGTCCGACCAGCCCTCGCGCACGCGCACCCAGGTTTCCAGGAAGACCTTCGCGCCGAACAGCCGCTCCATCGCCTGCCTGGCCTTGCTGCCGATCTCGCGCAGGCGCGCGCCGCCCTTGCCGATCACGATCGCCTTCTGGCCCTCGCGCTCGACCCAGATCACCGCGCCGATGCGCAGCAGCGCGCCGTCGACGGCGAACGACTCCACTTCCACGGTGGTCGCGTACGGGAGCTCGGCGCCGAGCTGGCGCATCAGCTGCTCGCGCACCAGCTCGCCGGCGAGGAAGCGCTGGCTCTTGTCGGTGATCTCGTCCTCGCCGTACGGCGCCGGCTGCTCCGGGAGCAGCGCCAGCAGCGCCTTCGCCAGCGCGTCCAGGCCGCTGCGCTTGAGCGCGGAGACCGGGTGCACGCCGGCGAAGTCGCGGCCTTCGGCCACCTTCTGCAGGTACGGCAGCAGCGCCGTCTTGTCGCGCACGCGGTCGACCTGGTTGACCGCCAGCACCACCGGCACGCCGGCCTCGCGCAGGGCGTCGAAGGCCAACGTGTCCTCCTCGTCCCAGCGGCCGGCCTCGACCACCAGCACGGCGGCGTCGACGCCTTCGAGCGCGCCGCGCGCCGCGCGGTTCATCATCCGGTTCATCGCGCGCTTCTGCTCGCGGTGGATGCCGGGGGTGTCGACCAGCAGCAGCTGGCCTTCGGGAAAGGTGGCGATGCCGAGCAGGCGGTGGCGCGTGGTCTGCGGCCGGTTGGAGACGATGCTGACCTTGGCCCCGACCAGCGCGTTGACCAGGGTGGACTTGCCGACGTTGGGACGGCCGATGACGGCGACGTGGCCGGCGTGGTGGGGGGGGGATGTCATGCCGGCATTGTAGGCGGCCGCGAGCGCCGGCAGGCGCGCCTAGTGGGAGCGGCTTCAGCCGCGAACCTTGGGGAGGGTGTCCATCAGCGCGGGAAAAAGCTCGCGGCTGAAGCCGCTCCCACTAGGCACCCTCCAGCAGCGCCAGCACCGCCTCGGCCGCGGCCTGCTCGGCGGCGCGGCGCGAGCCGCCCTCGCCCTCGGCCCTGGCCGCGGGATCGGCCAGCACGCAGGCGACGTGGAACACCTTGGCGTGGTCGTCGCCCGACTCGGACACCAGCTCGTAGGCCGGCAGCGCGCGCTGGCGCGCCTGCAGCCACTCCTGCAGCCGGGTCTTGGCGTCCTTGCCGACCTTGCCGGCCGGCGTCTCGTTGACCGCCGCCTCGAACCACGGCATCACCACGTCGCGGCAGGCCTCGAAGCCGGCGTCGAGGTAGATGGCGCCGACCAGGGCCTCCAGCGCGTCGGACAGGATCGAGTCGCGGCGGTGGCCGCCGGACTTCATCTCGCCGGGGCCGAGGATCAGCCTCGGGCCCAGGTCCAGGGTGCGCGCGATCGCGGCCAGCGAGGACTCGCGCACCAGCTCCGCGCGTGCGCGCGTGAGCGCGCCCTCGTCGGCCTTGGGCCAGCGCCTGTACAGCGCTTCGGCGACGACCAGGCCGACCACCGCGTCGCCCAGGAACTCGAGCCGCTCGTTGTGCGGGTAGCCGGCGCTGCGATGGGTCATCGCCTGCGCCAGCAGGTCCTGGTCGGCGAAGGCGTGCCCCGCGAAGCGGATGTCAGCCGCCATCGCCCGCGTTGGTCAGCTTCTGCGCGGCGTGGAACTTGCCGACCACGTCGAGGTTGCCGACCAGCGCCTTGCGCACCTCGTAGTCGACTTCCATGTCCCAGCCGGCGCCCTGCTGGCTGCGCTGCAGCTTCACGTTCTCCGGCTTCACGTTGTCCGAGTAGCTGATGTACAGGCGGCGGAAGAACAGGTCCTTGATCTTGGCCGGGTCCTGGTTGGCGATGCCCGGCTCGGCCTCCAGGCCCTTGAGCGCCTGGCGCACCGAGTAGTACTCCGAGTACATCGGGAACAGCTTCATGCCGACGTAGGCGAAGAAGCCCACCACGGCCAGCACGATCACGAAGCTCAGCAGTGTCATGCCGCGTTGCGTGCGTTTCATCGTTTCTCCCCCGGTTGATGGCTTGCGGCCGTGTGTCCCGCGCTCAGGGAATGCCCTTGCCGATGCGCGAGGTGTCGAAGTTGCGCTTGCACAGGTCGGTGATGCTGTCGCAGTTGAGCCAGATCATGAACGCCCTGCCCCGGATGTTCTGCTCCGGCAGGAATCCCCAGAACCGGCTGTCGTCGCTTCTATCACGATTGTCGCCCATGACGAAATAGTGCCCGGCCGGCACGGTGTGGGGGCCGGTCTCGCCCTGGTCGACGAACGGCGTCCGGTCGACCTCCAGCACGGCGTGGGGCCGCCCGGGCAGCTCCTCGGTCAGCAGGCTGGCCCCGGTCATCTCGGCGCCGCTGCCCACGCCGACGTAGTCGCCCACGCGGCGGTAGGCGAACGGCTTGCCGTTCACGAAGACCTGGTTGCCCTTGTATTCGACGGTGTCGCCGGGCAGCCCGATGATGCGCTTGATCCAGTCCTGCTCCGGGTGCTGCGGCGGCTTGAACACCACCACGTCGCCGCGCTTGGGCTCGCCGACCGGCACGATCTTGGTGTTGCTGATCGGCAGGCGCAGGCCGTAGGCGAACTTGTTGACCAGGATGAAGTCGCCGGTCAGCAGGGTCGGCATCATCGAGTTGGACGGGATCCGGAACGGCTCGGCGACGAAGCTGCGCAGCACCAGCACGATCGCCAGCACCGGGAAGAACGCCTTGGCGTAGTCGACGTACCAGGGCTCCCTGCCCTCGTCCAGCAGCCCGGCATTGGCGGCGCGGCGCCTGGCCAGGAACAGCCGGTCGGCCAGCCAGACGATGCCGGTGAGGAGGGTCAGCACGACCAGGGCGATTTCGAACCAGCGCATTTGTGTTCCTTTGGAACGTGATTGGTGATTCGTGATTGGTGATTCGAAAAATCCCGGTCACGCGCCCCGCGCGCGAGCCGGCTACCCGCGACCTTGGCTCTTACCAATCACGAATCACGAATCACCAATCACGGCCCTACTTGTTGTCCTGCTGCAGCACCGCCAGGAAGGCCTCCTGCGGGATCTCGACGCGGCCCACCTGCTTCATCCGCTTCTTGCCTTCCTTCTGCTTCTCCAGCAGCTTCCGCTTGCGGGTCACGTCGCCACCATAGCACTTGGCCAGCACGTTCTTGCGCATCGCCTTGACCGTCGAGCGGGCGATGACCTGGGAGCCGATGGCCGCCTGGATCGCGACGTCGAACATCTGCCGCGGGATCAGGTCCTTCATCTTCTCGGTGAGCTCGCGGCCGCGGCGGTCGGCGTGGCTGCGGTGCACGATCAGCGACAGCGCGTCGACGCGGTCGCCGTTGATCAGCGTGTCCACGCGCACGAACGGGCCGGCGTCGAAGCGCACGAAGTGGTAGTCCAGCGAGGCGTAGCCGCGGCTGACCGACTTGAGCCGATCGAAGAAGTCGAGCACCACCTCGGCCATCGGCAGCTCGTAGGCCACCTGTACCTGGCTGCCCATGTAGGTGATCCCGACCTGGCTGCCGCGCTTCTCCTCGCACAGCGTGATGACGTTGCCGACGTAGTCGGGGGGCGTGAGGATGTTGGCGCGGATGATCGGCTCGCGGACCTCCTCGATCTGGTTCACCGGCGGCAGCTTGGCCGGGTTGTCGAGCGGCAACACCGTGCCGTCGGTCTTCAGCACCTCGTAGATCACGGTCGGCGCGGTGGTGATCAGGTTGAGGTCGTACTCGCGCTCCAGCCGCTCCTGCACGATCTCCATGTGCAGCATGCCCAGGAAGCCGCAGCGGAAGCCGAAGCCCATCGCCTCCGAGCTCTCCGGCTCGAAGCGCAGCGCGGCATCGTTCAGGCGCAGCTTCTCCAGCGCCTCGCGCAGGTCCGGGTAGTCCTCGGCGTCGACCGGGAACAACCCGGCGAACACCCGCGGCTGCATCTCCTGGAAGCCCGGCAGCGGCTTCGGCGCCGGATCGGCGGCCAGGGTCAGGGTGTCGCCGACCGGCGCGCCGTGCACGTCCTTGATCGAGGCGTTGATCCAGCCCACCTCGCCCGCCCCCAGCCGCGCCAGCTCCTTGCGCTTGGGGGTGAACACGCCGACGTTGTCGACCTGGTGGGTGCGCCCGGTCGACATCACCAGGATCTTGTCGCCCGGCTTGATCTCGCCCTGCATCACGCGCACCAGCGACACCACGCCCAGGTAGTTGTCGAACCACGAATCGATGATCAGCGCCTGCAGCTTGTCGGTGTCGCGCGGCTCCGGCGGCGGGATGCGCTGCACGATCGCTTCCAGCACCTGCCCGACGTTGAGCCCGGTCTTGGCGCTGATCGCCACCGCGTCGTGGGCGTCGATGCCGATCACCGCCTCGATCTCGGACTTGGCGCGCTCGATGTCGGCGGTCGGCAGGTCGATCTTGTTGAGCACCGGCACCACTTCGAGGCCCTGCTCGACGGCGGTGTAGCAGTTGGCCACCGACTGCGCCTCGACGCCCTGCGCGGCGTCGACCACCAGCAGCGCGCCCTCGCAGGCGGCCAGCGAGCGGCTGACCTCGTAGCTGAAGTCGACGTGGCCGGGGGTGTCGATGAAGTTGAGCTGGTAGACCTGGCCGTCGAGCGCGGTGTACGGGAGCGAGACCGACTGCGCCTTGATGGTGATGCCGCGCTCGCGCTCGATCGGGTTGTTGTCGAGCACCTGTGCTTCCATCTCGCGCGCGGTCAGGCCGCCGCACAGCTGGATGATGCGGTCGGCCAGGGTCGACTTGCCGTGGTCGACGTGGGCGATGATCGAGAAGTTGCGGATGTTCCGCATCGGGTCGGACATGGGAGGGCGTCGGTGGCGGCCGACGTCGCGGCCTTGCGATGTAAACGTGGCATTATCGCATGGCCGCGCACGCCCATTCCGGCCGCAGGACCGCCTGGCGCCTGCCGGGATGCGGCGGCGCGGACGGGGCCGCGCGCGCCGCCTGCCTCCCGCTCGCCGGGAGGCGGCTCGATCACTCGCCCTCGTCCTCGTCGCCGGCGCGCGGGGTGACCGCGAAGAAGCGGGTCTGGTTGCCGCGGCGCACCAGCAGCATCACGGTCTGGCCCGGCTTGGCGCCGGCCAGCGCGCGGTCGAGCGCGGCCACGCTGCCGACCGCCTCGCTGCCCACGCGCAGCACGATGTCCCCGGGCTGCAGGCCCGCCTCGCGCGCGGCCAGGCCATCGATGCGGGCGATGCCCACCCCCTCGTTCGCCTTCAGGCCGGCCTGGCGCCGGTCGTCGGCGTCGAGGTCCTGCCCGACCAGGCCGAGCGGGTTGGCCGGCTTCGCGGCCGGGCCCTGCGCCCCCCCGCGCGGGAACGGCTGCTGCGACGCGCCCGGCAGCAGGCTCGGGTCGAGCTCCTCGAGCGTGACGCCGACCTCCTTCTGCTTGCCGTCGCGCAGGATGCCCAGCTCGACGCGGGCCCCGGGCGCCATCGCGCCGACGATCGGCGGCAGGTCGCTGGACTGGCGGATCTCGTGCCCGTCGATCGAGCGCACCACGTCGCCGACGCGCAGGCCGGCCTTCTCGCCCGCGCTGCCGGGCGTCACTTCGTTGATCAGCGCGCCGCGCGTGTCGGGCAGGCCCAGGCCCTTCGCCGTGTCGGCGTCGATCTCCTGCAGCGTCACGCCGATCATGCCGCGGCTGACCTTGCCGGTCGCCTTGAGCTGCTTGACCGCGCCCATCGCCAGGTCGATCGGGATCGCGAAGCTCACGCCCATGTAGCCGCCGGAGTTGCTGAAGATCTGCGAGTTGATGCCGATCACCTCGCCCCGGGTGTTGAGCAGCGGGCCGCCGGAGTTGCCCTGGTTGATGGCCACGTCGGTCTGGATGAACGGCACGTACTGCTGCTGCGCGAAGCGGTTGCTGCGGCCGACCGCGCTGATGATGCCGGCGGTGACCGAGTGGTCGAGCCCGAACGGCGAGCCGATCGCGACCGCCCACTGCCCGGGCTTGAGCGCGTTGGAATCGCCGATCCGCAGCGCCGGCAGGCCGCTGGCCGCGATCTTGAGCAGCGCGACGTCGGACTGCTCGTCGCTGCCCACCACCTTGGCGGTGAACTCGCGCCCGTCGGAGAGCTTGACCTTGACCTCGTCGGCGCCGTCGATCACGTGGTGGTTGGTCATCACGTAGCCGTCGGGCGAGATGATGAAGCCGCTACCCATCGATTCGCCGTGCGGCTCCGGTCCCTGGCCCGGCTGCCCGGGGAAGGGGAAGTCGTCGCCGAAGAAGCGGCGGAAGATCTCCGGGATCTCCTGCTCCTGCGCCACCCGCGGGTTGCGCTGGGACTTGCCGCCGATCTCGGCCACCACGTTGACCACGCCCGGGCCGACCTGCTCGACCAGCTGGGTGAAGTCGGGCAGGCCCACCACCGGGGTCGGCGCCGTCGACTGGGTCGACTGCTGGGCGGTGGCGACGGGGAGGACCACGGCGGTGGTCGCGGCGGCGGTGAGCGCGACCAGGACGGCCGCTTGCAGCGGGGCTTTCATCGGCGAAGCACCTTCGACAATGGTCTGGAAAAGGGAGACGGGAGCCGGGCCCGGCACGGACCCGGCGCAACGGGAGCGGTCACCGCCCTCAGCGTGGCCCGCTCGTCGCGGGCGCGGGCGGCGGCGCTTCGTCGGGCTGCGGCGCCAGCTCGAAGCGCGGCTCGAACGGATGGAACGGATGTTCCGGCGCCGCGCCGTCGAGGTTGCCGTAGCTGGCCGAGAGCGCGCCCTCGGCAGGGAATCCCGGCAGGACCGCGCGCGGCCACGGGCG
>JAYRKR010000118.1:0-7869 GCA_041905645.1 Luteimonas sp. | reverse complement strand
CACTGCCGCGCGGCCCGTGCGAATGCCCGGCGCGCTGCGCCGGGCCGGGGCAGCCGCGCAGCGGCGTTCCTGCTGCCGGAAGAGCGGTGCCCCGGCCGCCGGCTTCCCTCGCGCATCGATCCGGAGTCCGTACCACGCAGCGTCCTTTCCCGCGACAACGTGCCCGCACGAAGGCGCGATTCGCTCGCATATACTCCGGGAAACTCGGGGAGACAGGGACTTCCGATGCGCAAGCGCAACCTGGTGGTGGCCGCGGCCGTGGCCAAGTGGATCTTCGTCCTGCTGCTGGCGACCGGGCTGGTGGCCTGCAAGCGCAGCCCGCACGGACAGCTGCCGGAGGCCAGCGGCGAGCCGGTCAAGGCGCAGCGCGAACAGGTCAAGGGCTTCGCCCTGGTGCGCGCCTGGCCCGACCAGGGCCGCGATTCGCTGGCGATCGCGCTGGAGTTCTCGCGCCCGCTCGTGGGCACCCAGGACTTCGACAAGCTGCTGACCTTCGCCGAGCCGGTCAACGACAAGAGCAGCTGGTCGCTGGACAAGGACGGCAAGACCCTGCGCTTCCCGTTCGTCGAGCCGAACAAGGACTACACCCTGCGCATCTCCGGCGCGTTGACCGCGGCCGACGGCACCAGGCTCGGCCACGACGTCGAGCAGAAGGTGTTCACCGGCGAGCTCGAGCCCGCGGTCGGCTTCGCCTCGCAGGGCAGCGTGCTGCCGGCGAAGGAGTCGCGCGGGCTGCCGGTGGTGTCGGTCAACGTCGACGAGGTCGACGTCGAGTTCCTGCGGGTCGAGGAGAAGTCGCTGCCGCAGTTCTTCTCGCAGTACCAGCGCGGCGGGCGCCGCGGCAGCTGGGAGCTGGAAAGCGACTACGACGGCAAGGTGCCGCTGTCGAAGCTGGCCAAGCCGGTCTACGTCAACCGCTTCGTGCTCGGCGGCAAGCGCAACGAGCGCGCGCTGACCTACCTGCCGCTGCAGGACATCCAGGAACTGCAGGAGCCGGGCCTGTACTTCGCGGTGATGAAGCGCTCGGGCCACTTCGACGACCGCTTCGACACCGCCTTCTTCACCGTCAGCGACATCGGGCTGCACGCGCGCGCCTACAAGGACAAGCTCTACGTGCACACCGCCTCGCTGCGCGACGGCAGCGCGATCGGCGGCGTGGAGCTGCAGGTCCTCGACCCGCAGGGCGAGACCTTCCTCAAGGGCGAGACCGACGGCAACGGCAACGTCCTGCTCAACTACACGCTGCAGGCAGGCCACGTGCTGGTCGCTCGGCACGGTGGCGACGTCTCGCTGCTGCCGTTCAACCAGCCGGCGCTGGACCTGTCCGAGTTCCAGGTGGCCGGGCGCGAGTCGGCCTGGTTCGACGTCTTCGCCTGGTCGGGGCGCGACCTCTACCGGCCCGGTGAAACGGTGCGGATCTCGGCGCTGTTCCGCGACGGCGACGGCAAGCCGGTGGCCGCCAAGGGCAAGGGCGCGCAGCCGCTGTTCGTGCGCCTGAAGCAGCCCGACGGCAAGACCTTCGTCGACAGCCGCGTCGAGCCGGGCGCGCTGGGCTACTTCAAGTTCGAGAAGACGATCCCGGTCGACGCGCCCACCGGGCGCTGGCAGGTCGAGTTCCGCACCGACCCGGCCAGCGCCGAGGCGGTCGAGGGCATGACCCTGCGGATCGAGGAGTTCCTGCCCGAGCGCATGAAGCTCGACCTCGCCACGCCCGACGCCGTGCTCAAGCCCGGCCAGCCGTTCCGGCTCGAGGCCACCGGCGCCTACCTCTACGGCGCGCCGGCCGATGGCAACCGCTTCAGCGCGAAGATGGCGGTGGCGGTGGAGCAGCATCCGCTGGAGCAGCTGCCCGGCTACTTCTTCGGCGACCCGACGGTGGAGCTGCCGAAGGAGGCCAAGGACGTCATCGACGACAAGCTCGACGCCAAGGGCAGGCTGGCCAGGGACATCCCGCTTCCCGACGAGGTGAAGCCGGTGACGACCATCGCCGCGATCGTCTCCGGCAGCCTGTACGAGACCGGCGGCCGCAGCGTTAACCGCGTGCTCAAGCGAGTGGTGTGGCCGGCCGGCGCGCTGGTCGGCGTGCGCCCGCTGTTCGACGACAAGGACGGCGCCGACGGCGACAGCAGCGCCCGCTTCGAGCTGGTGCGCGTGGACGCGGCCGGCAAGGCGCAGCCCGGCAAGGGATTGAAGGTCACCCTGGTGCGCGAGCACCGCGACTACCACTGGAACTACGACGAGGACGACGGCTGGGACTACGACTTCACCCGCCGCTTCGAGAACGTCGAGACGAAGACGATCGACTCGGCGGCCACCGCCGTGCGCTTCGACTTCCCGGTGGAGTGGGGCGAGTACCGCGTCGACGTGCTCGATCCCGCGACCGGGCTGACCATGCGCTACCCGTTCCACGCCGGCTGGAGCTGGAACGACGACAACCGCGGCCTCGACGCGCGCCCGGACAAGGTCAAGCTCGCGCTCGACAGGACCGGCTACAAGGCGGGCGAGACCCTGAAGGTCACCGTCACGCCGCCGCATGCGGGCAAGGGCGTGCTGTTGGTCGAGAGCGACAAGCTGCTCTACGTGCAGGACATCGACGTCAAGGCCGACGGCAGCAGCTTCGAGGTCCCGGTGACCAGGGAATGGGAGCGCCACGACGTCTACGTCACCGCGCTGGTGTTCCGCGGCGGCAGCGCGCCGAGCAAGGTGACGCCGGCGCGCGCCGTGGGCGTGGCCTGGGTGCCGATGGACCGCAAGGCGCGGCGGGTCGCCGTCGGCCTGGTCGCGCCCAAGCAGATGCGCCCCGAACAGCCGATGCGGGTGACGGTGAGCGTGCCCGAGCTGGCCGGCCAGGAGGCGTACGCGACGGTGTCCGCGGTGGACGTGGGCATCCTCAACATCACTCGCTTCCCGGTGCCCGACGCCAACAAGCATTTCTTCGCCCAGCGCAGGCTCGGCGTCGACGCCTACGACCTCTACGGGCGCGTGATCGAGAGCTTCGACGGCGACCTGGCCAAGCTCCGCTTCGGCGGCGACATGGCGCTCGAGGCCCTGCCGCAGGCGCGGCGCCCGACTTCGCGGGTGCAGACGGTCGACCTGTTCGCTGGGCCGGTGAAGCTCGACGCCAAGGGCAACGCGCGCATCGACCTGCCGGTGCCGGACTTCAACGGCACGCTGCGCGTGTCGGCGCTGGTGTTCTCGGCCGAGCGCTACGGCAACCGCGACGTCGAGACCGTGGTGCGCGCGCCGATCGTCGCCGAGGCGAGCATGCCGCGCATCCTCGCGCCCGGCGACCGCAGCATGGTCACGCTCGACCTGACCAACTTCACCGGCAAGGCCGGCGACTTCAAGGTGCGGGTCGACGCACTGGGCCCGGCGACGATCGGGGAGGGCGCGCGCACCGCGAAGATCGCGCCGGACGGCAAGACCACGCTCAGCTTCCCGGTCACCGCGCGCGAGGGCTACAGCACCGCCAACGTGCGCGTGCGGGTCGAGGGCAATGGCTTCAAGGTCGACCGCCGCTACGACCTGCCGGTGCGGCCGGCCTGGCCGGGCGTGCTGCGCGCGCGCACCCAGGTGCTCGACCAGCTGGCGGCGGTGTCGCTGGACGCGGGCTTCGCCGACGGGCTGATGCCCGGCTCGGTCAACGCGCGCATGACGGTCAGCGCGATCCCGCCGATCCCGTTCGCCAGCGCGCTGGACGGCGCGCTCCGCTATCCCTACGGCTGCGCCGAGCAGACCACCAGCAAGGGCTACGCCGCGCTCGAGCTCGATCCGGCGACGGCGAAGATGCTGGGCGTCCCCGGCCTCGACGCCGAGAAGCGGCAGGCGCGCATGGATGGCGCGTTCGGACGGCTGGCCTCGATGCAGGTCAGCTCCGGGCACTTCTCGATGTGGGGCGACGACGCCTGGGTCAGCCCGAACCTGACGCCGTACATCGTCGAGTTCCTGCTGGATGCGCGCGAGGGCGGATTCCGGATCCCGGACAACGTCCTGCAGAAGGCGCTGCAGCGGCTCAACGAGGACCTGCTCGCCGGCGGCAACGAGTTCTACGGCCGCGACCACCGCTCGCACCTGAAGTTCGCCTACCAGGCCCACGCCGGCTACGTGCTGGCGCGGGTCAACCGCGCGCCGCTGGGCACGCTGCGCGCGCTCTACGACAACGAGCGCAAGCACACCCTGACCGGCCTGCCGCTGGTGCACCTGGGCCTGGCGCTGGCGATGCAGGGCGACAAGGCGCGCGGGCTGAAGGCGATCGCCGAGGGCTTCGCGTTCAAGGGCGACCGCCCCGGCTACCTGGGCGACTACAGCAGCCCGCTGCGCGACCTCGCGCTGATGATCGCGCTGACCCACGAGCGCGGCTACGCGAAGCCGGAGTACGACGCGCGCGCCGTGGACCTGGGGCGCGAGCTGGACGCGCGCCGCAAGGACGGCTGGCTCTACCTCAGCACGCAGGAGCAGGTGGCGCTGGCGCGGCTGGGCAAGGCGCTGCTGGCCGGGCAGGACAAGCGCGTGTCCGGCACCTGGCGCGTCGGCGACGCGGAGGACGCCGCGGGCGCTGCGAAGATCGTCGGCCGCCTGTTCGACTACGACACGCTCGCCAAGGGGGTGCGCTTCGACCCGCAGGGCTCGCCGCCGCTCTACGCCAGCCTGGAGGTCGCCGGCGTACCGCGCGCCGTGCCCGCCGCGGACTTCAGCCAGATCAAGGTCGAGCGCAAGCTGTACGGCACCGATGGCAAGGCCTGGAAGCCGGGCCCGCTGAAGGAGGGCGAGGCGCTGATCGTCGGCCTGACCATCACCACCGACCGCAGCATGCCCGACGCGCTGCTGACCGACCTGCTGCCCGCGGGCCTGGAGATCGAGAACTTCAACCTCGGCGACGCCAAGCAGTGGGCCGACGTGGCGGTGGACGGCGTCGAGATCACCGACCGCGCCAACGCCGCCGACGTGGTGCACGAGGAGTACCGCGACGACCGCTACGTGGCCGCGCTCAAGCTCGGCGCCGGCAGCCCGGCGCGCGTGTTCTACCTGGTGCGGGCGGTGACGCCGGGCACCTACACCGTGCCGCCGCCGCTGGTCGAGGACATGTACCGGCCGGACCTGCGCGGGATCGGCAGGTCGGAGCCGGCGAGCATCACGGTGGTGCAGCCTTGAAGGGGCGGGGATTGGCGATCCGGAATCGGAAAGACCATCAGGCTCGTCATCCCCGCGAAGGCGGGGATCCATGGACTTTGGCTCTTGGCAGGGGCCGGCTCGATTCCTGAAGAGCAACGTCCCTGGATCCCCGCCTTCGCGGGGATGACGATGCCAGATGCATAGGTGGGAGCGAGAGCATCGACATCGAAGGAGCCAACGACGTCGAAGTCGGTGGCCGAAATCCAGTCAGCGATGTCGCGCTTCTCGCGCGCCGGCGCTGGAAGCATCTGCTGCCCTGGCTCCGCTGGGGCACGGTCGCCTTCCTGCTGTCGCTGCTCGTCCTCGACTTCGCGTTCCCGCTGCCGCTCCCGAAGAAGCGCGACACCAGCACGCTGGTGGCCGCGCGCGACGGCACGCCGCTGCGCGCGTTCGCCGACGCCGAAGGGGTCTGGCGCTATCCGGTCGGCGTCGACGAGGTCTCGCCGCTGTACCTGCAGGTGCTGCTCGACTACGAGGACCGCTGGTTCTGGCGCCATCCCGGGGTGAACCCGGCGGCGCTGCTGCGCGCCGGCGCGCAGTGGCTGGGACGCGGGCACATCGTCTCCGGCGGCTCGACGCTGACGATGCAGGTCGCGCGCATCCTGGACAAGCCTGCGCAGACGCGCACGCCCTGGAGCAAGCTCAAGCAGATCCTGCGCGCCCTGCAGCTCGAGGCGCACCTGTCCAAGCGCCAGATCCTGCAGCTGTACCTGGAGCGTGCGCCGTTCGGCGGCACCATCGAGGGCGTCGAGACCGCCAGCCGCGCCTACCTCGGCAAGCCGGCGGCGCGGCTTTCGCGCGCCGAGGCCGCGCTGCTGGCGGTGCTGCCGCAGGCGCCGACCCGCCTGCGCCCCGACCGCGAGCCGGAAGCCGCGCGCATCGCCCGCGACAAGGTGATCGACCGCATGGTCGAGCTGGGCGCGTGGACGCGCGCGCAGGCCGACGACGCCAAGATCGAGCCGGTGGTCTCGCGCAGCCTGCACGCGCCGCTGTCGGCGGCCCTGCTGGCGCAGCGCCTGCACGACGCGCGCCCGTCGCTGGCGCGGATCCGCTCGACCGTCGACGCCGGGCTGCAGCGCACGCTCGAGGAGCGCGTCGCCGCGTACTTCTCCGGCCTGCCGCCGCGCACGTCGGCCGCGCTGCTGGTGGTCGACAACGCGACGATGGAGGCGCGCGCCTACGTCGGCTCGGTCGCGTTCGGCGACAAGGCGCGGCTGGGCGATGTCGACATGGTGCAGGCCTGGCGCTCGCCGGGCTCGACGCTCAAGCCGTTCCTGTACGGCATGGCGCTCGACGACGGGCTGATCCATTCCGAAAGCCTGCTGGTGGACGCGCCGCAGTCCTTCGGCGGCTATCGGCCCGGCAACTTCGATTCCGCCTTCAACGGCCCCGTGGGCGCGGCCGAGGCGCTGCGGCTCTCGCTCAACATCCCCGCCGTGGACCTGCTCGACCGGGTCGGCCCCGCGCGTTTCTCGGCGCGGCTCGACAACGCCGGTATCGCGCTGAAGTACCCGCGCGGCGCGCGGCCGAACCTGTCGCTGGTGCTCGGCGGCACCGGCGCGCGGCTGGAGGACCTGGTCGGCGCCTACGCCGCGCTCAACCGCGGCGGCATCGCGGGGCGCGTGCGCTACACCGCCGGCGACCCGCGCATCGACCGGCGCGTGATGTCGCCGGGCGCGGCGTGGATCGTGCGCACGATCCTGGAAGCCAACCCGCGGCCCGGCGAACGCAGCGACACCTTCGACGCCGGTGGCCGCCCGCGCGTGGCCTGGAAGACCGGCACCAGCTACGGCTTCCGCGATGCCTGGGCGATCGGCGGCACGCGCCGCTACACGGTGGGCGTCTGGGTGGGGCGGCCCGACGGCACGCCGCTGCCGGGCCAGTACGGCGCGGTGACGGCGCTGCCGCTGATGTTCGAGGTGGTCGACAGCCTGCCGCGCGCGCGGGGGGACGCCGCGCCGCGGCCACCGCCGGCGAACGTGGCCGAAGTCGAGGTCTGCTGGCCGCTGGGCGTCGCCGCCGACGCGCAGCCGCCGTCGCTGTGCCGGCGGAAGATGAAAGCGTGGACGCTGGACGGCGCGGTGCCGCCGACCTTCGCCGAGCGCGGCGCGCGGCTGTGGAGCGCCGGGCGCGAGCGCTTCGAGGTCGACGCGCGCACCGGCCAGCGCGTATCGGCGACCTGCTCGCTGGCGCACGACACGCGCGCGGCGGAGATCGCACGCTGGCCCGCGCTGGCCTCGCCCTGGCTGCCGGCCGCCGAACGCCGCGCTTCGCATCTGCCGACGCTGGCGGCCGACTGCATGCCCGACGGCCGCGACGCCGCCGGCGAACTGCGCATCGAAGGGATCAACGATCGCGCGACGCTCGCGCGCGCGCCGGGCAGCGCGCACGCGGTGCGCCTGTCGCTGCGGGCGCTGGGAAGCGACACGCGGGTGCAGTGGCTGCTGGACGGGCGCTGGATCGGCGAATCGGACGGCCAGCGGCCGTTCGTGCACGACTTCGGCGACCCGGGAGAGCACGCGCTCACGGCGCTGGCGCAGAGCGGGGCGTGGGCGAGCCTGCGGTTCCGCGTGCTTCCATGAACGCGCCGTGCCCGCCGTTGTGGGAGCGACGGAAGTCGCGACCGGCTTCCTCGGCGGGAGCAGTCGCGACTTCCGTCGCTCCCACAAGAGCAGCCCTGCCAAGGCATCCGGCCGG